>CAZIXY010000058.1:0-13680 GCA_964543315.1 uncultured Desulfobacteraceae bacterium
GGAGGGGAAGCCCTTCCCCGCCGAGTAAAAAGGCGTAACGCGACTTTTTACGAGATTGTCAAGTTTGGGGCCGTTAAAATTTATTTGCCGGTTTTTTCTCCGAATCATTACTGCCTTTCACCCGTCTTTGATTAAGCCCTGTTTTTTCCAAGACGGACTCCTTAATTTTTTCAAATATGTCTTTGTTCTCGGCCAAAAAATTTTTTACGTTTTCTCTTCCCTGACCGATCCTTTCATCTCCAAAGGAATACCATGCTCCGCTTTTTTCGATGATGCCCATGGAAACTCCCATATCCAGGATGTCCCCCTCCTCGGAAATTCCATGTCCATAGATTATGTCGAATTCCGCTTCTTTAAAGGGCGGTGCGATCTTGTTTTTTACTACCTTAACACGTGTTCTGTTTCCTATGATCTGATCACCGTCCTTGATAGCACCAATCCGTCGGATGTCCAGGCGCACGGTCGAGTAAAATTTCAGTGCGTTTCCGCCCGTGGTCGTCTCTGGATTGCCGAACATGACACCAATTTTCATCCTGATCTGGTTTATGAAAATGACGCAGGTCATGGATCGGCTTATGGCCGCGGTAAGCTTTCTCAATGCCTGGGACATTAATCTGGCCTGCAGGCCCACATGGTGGTCTCCCATTTCACCCTCAATCTCGGCCCTTGGAACAAGCGCGGCTACGGAGTCAATGACCAATAAATCAATTGCCCCGCTTCTGACGAGTATTTCGGCGATATCAAGGCCCTGTTCTCCCGTATCGGGTTGTGAGACCAACAGGCTGTCAACGTCCACGCCAAGGTTTTTGGCATAACCTACGTCAAGTGCATGTTCAGCGTCTACAAAGGCCACCATGCCTCCCAGCTTTTGGGCTTCGGCCGCAACATGAAGGGCGAGGGTGGTTTTTCCTGAAGCCTCCGGTCCGTATATCTCCAGGACCCTTCCTCTGGGAACACCACCTATACCAAGCGCCATGTCCAGGGCAAGAGATCCTGTGGAGATGGACGGAATGTCAAGGATTTTTTCGTCCCCCATTTTCATAATTGAACCTCGACCGAATTGCTTCTCAATCTGAGAAATGGCCTGCTCGACCGCTCTTTCTCTGTCCATAGGTCTAACCTCCAGTTATTATGAATGACAAGTAGCTCAAAGTTACTAAGGTGATTAAAATTTATGACTCTTCTCCCAATTAGTTGGGAGAAAGTGGCCAAGGATTCAAGTGTTTGTTTTTTTCGTTTTATTCTTAAGTAAAAGATATTTAAATAATAGAACTAATTAGCTTTTTACCTCAAGCACAGCACTTTTATAAAGAGGTTCAAAAGATGACATTGTTTACTTTAACGGCCTTCTTATTCATCTGTAGGCAAGATAGAGAGTCTTGACATAAGATAGTGCTGGGCTTCGTTCATATTATCGTTATTATTAAATCTTTCACTCGACCCCTTGACCCCTGGAATCCCTGAATCCTGATCATCGACCAACTAACTTGGAGATAATCCAAATTTATTTATTACCCAACAGTCGGCACCCTGTAATCTTTTAGTGAGTTCCCGCAAGGGGCCAAGTCTTCAATCTTGAATAAACTGCCCCGCCCGGACTTAATTCGCTTCTAAAGAGAATGAGTTCTTCAACAGCGCATGTGGGACTGCTTATATTCTGATATTCTGACAAAAGATCATCCATATCCACGACGGATCCGGTGCCTTTTCGGAACCTACCGAGGGTCAGGTGCGGTTTAAACCTGCGCTTTTCCTGCTTTGTTCCAAAGGGCTTAAGGCCTTTTTGCAGGGAGTTTCTGAAATAGGACATCCTTGCAAGATCACCGTCTAATCCGATCCACAGGACCCTTGGGTTGCGCAGGCTACCAAAAATTCCGGATCCAGTCAAAGAGACTTTAAATGGACCGTACCGCTTGCATGTTTTCGATACCGCATTGCTTATCGGCATGATATCATCTTCGAAAATATTTCCCATAAAAACTACCGTGATATGAATATGTTCCGCCCTAACCCATCGGACATCCAGAGGAAGTCTTTTCATTTCTTTTAAGGTGCGGGAAACGATTTCCCTGATCTTAACGGGCATTTCAAATGCCAGGAAGGAACGGATCTCCATTAAGCCACCTTCTAACCCAGTCTAAGGCCATCGTTGATGTATTTGATTTCACCTGCTCCCTGTTGCCCCAGAAACGATATTTCCCGGAATAGGTGTTATCTTTGGATGCAAGACCGATATGAACGGTCCCTACTGGTTTTTCTTTGGTGCCTCCGTCAGGACCTGCAATACCGGTTACCGCCAGACCGAGATCCGTTTTAAGCTGTTTTCTTATCCCGAAGGCCATCTCTCTTACGGTCTGATCACTGACAGCCCCGTATTTTTTGAGGGTTTCCTCACGGACATTCAGGAGCTCTGCCTTGGATTGATTGCTGTACACAACAATTCCCCCAAGAAAATGCGCCGAAATTCCGGGAACATTCGTGAGCAAGTGACCTATCATGCCGCCGGTGCAGGATTCAGCAACAGATATGGTCAGGTTTTTTTCTGCGAGCATATGCCCCACCACTTCCTCCATACCATGATTTGCATCAGAAAAGATATAAGAACCCACAAGGAGTCTTATTTCTTTTTCAACCCTGTCCAGCTCTTTTGTGACAGTCGGCTCGTCAATGCCGCGAAGGCTGACTGTAATGTGATTTTCCGGAAAATGGGGATAAAACCCAAGGACGATGCCGGCTGTTTTTACCTGGAGTTTTTTAAGAATTTCAGCGATGCTCGGCTCATTGAGTCCATATAATTTTAGTATCCTCTGCCTCATTACAGGCAATGTCTTGAAAACCTTCAATATTTCAGGCAGCACGAATTTATCCAAGAGATAGCGCATTTGATCCGGTACTCCGGGGAGAAAATAAAGACGAACTTTATTTTCCATAAGTGAAAAACCGCAGACAGTGCCTTCGGGATTCAGTATCTTGGAGCCTTCCGGCATCCACGCCATTTTCTCAAGAGATGGCGTGATTTCCATATCCCGTGCCTCAGCATGGCACTTGATCTGTTCAAACATCTGTCTGTCAAGACATAGGGGCCTTTTTAAGGCCTTTGCCACAATTTCATTCGTAATGTCATCTTCGGTCGAGCCAAGACCGCCCGTTGCAATAACGAAACGAGACGTTTTCAATGCCTTTTTCAAGACATCGGAGACCATTTCGAAATCGTCCCCAACGGATGTGATACGGCTCACGCTGAGCCCGGAGGCTGTGAGTCTGCCGGCGGCATACCAGGCGTTCAGATTAAGCGTCCTGCCCGAAATAAGTTCATTACCTATTGTGATAATTTCGCCTTGCATGACATCCGTGTTTATTGAATTTTTGAGAACCACGTGCTTTGAGACTGTGTCATAATGTTAGTTTTGGTTCTTTCTGTCATTTCGAACGACCCGTCCTCCGCAATAGTTTTGCCACGGAGGGTGGAAGGGGAAATCTTTTATTGGTTATATTCGATCTAATAAAAAAAGGATAATTCTCACACCCACATTTGCATAAAAACCTGCTAACAGGTCGTCCATGACGATCCCGAATCCGCCCCGAATCCTTTCAACCTGTTTTACAGGATAAGGTTTAAGGATGTCAAAAAACCGGAACAGAACAAATCCCATGGCAAGGGCCAGCCAGGTATGAGGCAGTAGGAACATGGTGACCAAAAAGCCGGCTACTTCGTCGATGACTACCTCTGGAGGATCCCTTCTATCCAGTAAGTCCTGGCTTACATCTGAGACCCAGACAGCGATAGCGGAAATGCTCACCAAGGCTAGGGCACTATACCATATTCCAAGGATATTTAAACCCAGGATAAGGGGCGTTGTGGCAATGGTTCCAAAGGTTCCGGGTGCCACCGGCAGAAGGCCGGTACCGAACCAGGTGGACAATGCCAACGCAGCTTTTTCAGAAAAACCGGATCTCCTGAAGATATCCGGGACGGAAAAATTATCTGATTGAATTTTTGACATCAAGCGGTTATTGGTCTTCTCATTTTTTTATTACCGGGCGGATTAAATGTTTTTTAGACGGCCTGATACGGGATAGGGGACAGTATTGCTTATGTTCCTTTGTTCAAGGCCATAACCCAGTAAAAAATTTCCTTAAGCGGCAGATTGTTTTCCAGGGCAACTTTCCTACACTCCTCATATTCAGGCAGAAGAAAGGGCGTTCCTGCCGTATTAGTTACCTTTTTGACTCTGATTTTTCCCCATGGGCTATCGATCTCTTTCATGCGGCTCTCCAGTACCTTACGTTGAACATAGCGGAATCGGATGCCGAGGGTAGTGCTTTCAACAAACATTATCTCCATTAGTATATCTTTTTGTTCGGGGCGGCCCATAACCTGGATCTGGATACCGGGTCGGTTTTTTTTCATCTGGACCGGCAGGAAAACAACATCCAGAGCCCCTGCATCAAACAAACGGTCCATGAGATACCCGAGCCATTCCGGATTTGTGTCATCTATATTTGTTTCAAGGATGACTACCGTATCCGTTTGGTCTTTGGTTTGCTGCTGACCGATAAGAATTCGAAGTAGGTTGGGCCTGTCAGGCAGTTTCTTCTTGCCGACGCCGTATCCAATATTCCGTATTATCATTGGGGGAAGTGGGCCGAAAGAGCAGGCAAACTTTTTTGCGAGGGCGGCTCCGGTTGGCGTGACTATTTCATGCTGCAGGCCTGAATCAAAAACAGGGAGGCCTTTTAAAAGTGCAATTGTGGCAGGAGCGGGAATCGGTATCCTCCCATGGGCCGTGTTCACAAACCCTGAACCAAGGGGAAGGGGAGAGGCGTAAATTTTTTCAATCCCCATGGTTTCAATGCCATAAACCGTTCCGACGATATCAATGATCGAATCCACGGCACCTATCTCGTGGAAATGGACATCTTCCGGCGGTAAATTATGGACATTTCCTTCAACCTTGGCTAGAGCCTCGAATATCTCAATGCTCTTTTTTTTGACTGCTCTATTAAAGCCCCCCTGATCAATGATATCTCGAACAGCGGTTAGACCCCTGTGAGGTTGTTTCTTTTCTTCAGGAATGACGAGAAACCTGGTTCCGAAAATTTGGTTTCGGGCCTCCTTTTTTGTTTCAAGGCGGTAGCCGTCTATAGGGAGTGTATGAAGCTTCCGGTCAAGTTCACCAAAGGAGAGCCCTGCGTCGATAAGGGCGCCCATGAACATGTCGCCACTAATTCCTGAAAAGCAGTCGAGGTATGCGATTTTCATTTTCCGTTTTCGTCCATATTTTGCAACAATCTGATTTTTTTAACAAAAGCGCCTTGTTATGTCAATAATTGAAGTTGGTTGCTAAACCAAAAAAGCATTAATCCGTTCCAATCTTTGGGCAGGGCATTTGTTCTTCAGTTTATTCAAATGGTTGAGCCTTTGTGAAATCGGGCAGATAAGGAGAGATCCATTGTATGGAAGAGGGGTCTTTTTCGGGAAACTGTACAAAAAGATGCTCAAAGCCCAATTCCCCGGCATGGGAATAGACCGCGTCGAATTCTTCTTTCGATACAAAATGATTGAGATCCTTGTCTCTGTTCGAGACAACAGGGACATATTGTGACATGAGACTCAGCGGCAACCCGCTGCCAAATTCCACAAAGAGGGTTGTCAGAACATCCATTGAGTTTTTCACCTTACCCGGCAATATCAGGTGCCTGACCAAAACGCCTTTTCCAGCGAGAGCACCATTGCTAAAGCAGGCATCAAGAACACCCTTTTGTCTGATCATCTCAGCGAGGGCCTCCAACGCCACTTCAGGATAATCCGGGCACTTTGAGAGCTCGGCAGCGAGAGACGCATCCGAGTATTTGAAGTCCGGGAGGTAAATGTCCACATAATCTTCAGCGATTTTTAATATTTCAACGGACTCGTATCCAGAGAGATTGTAGATGATGGGGAGATCGAGGGAATCTTTTCGTAAAAGGGATACGATTTTGAACACATGCGGGAAAAAATGATCCGGGGTAACAAAATTAATATTGTGGACACGGTTTTCCCGAATGATGGTTTTCAGTTTCCGGAGTAATTCCTCAGGGCTCATGTGACTGCCCACGCCCTGACGTGAAATCTGGTAATTTTGACAGAAAGAACACCTGAGGGGACAGCCCGTTAAAAAGACGGTGCCTGAGCCATTTTTGCCTGTGATCGGTGGTTCTTCCCCGAAATGGGGTCCCACATAAGCCACTTTGAGTTGATCCGTTTCTCCACAAAAACCCATCCGGGGTTTTTCCCCACCGTTGATACGATTGACCCCACAGTGACGAGGGCAGAGACGGCAGTTTTCGTAAAAGTGCAAAATATCCATGGAATCCATGAGTCGTTCTCAAAACCTTTTTACCCATTTCAGCCTAAGGCTGTTTTGGGTAAACTTTTTTGAATGCCCTTACCCGGGGGTGCTTTTTTACAACTTCTCATGTTATAATGCAACCCTCGGGATTTTGGATGCCTTGTATCTGGAGATTTTCCATCAGCCTCTAATAGAACCGGTTCTCCGACAGCCTCCTAGTAGAGTTCCTTTGCCCTTAAGCCGGGATACAAAGCCCCGCCTTGGGTTCAGTGAGAACCGGGAGGCTTGGTATGTCCCTCTTCTCCAGACCGCATCTGCGCCTACAGTGGTCAGCAGCCCTCGCTGCAACCTGCTGGAAAAAATGGTAATCAATACCAATAGGCCGTTGCAGAGCAGGCCGCGACTCGGGCCGCGTTTACTCCTGCGTTGCACGTCCTCCGTAGCAGCCTCCTGGGGAGGGTGGATAAGCGACCTTTAAACCGCGATCCCTCCTTTCGTGTGGGGATTCTTACACGCAAAGGAAGAAATTATGGAAAAGAATCTCGAAAAGAGAATTCGAACCCTTGCCCGATGGCTGTATGAGTCCCGATATCCGGTTGTTTTTACGGGAGCCGGAATCAGTACGGAATCGGGCCTTCCGGATTTCAGGGGACCTGATGGATTGTGGACCCGGCGTGATAAAGGACTCGCACCTAAACCCATGACTCAACCATGGGATTCAGTTGAACCCAACAAAGGCCACATGGCCGTTGTGGAGCTTCAAAGGTTAGGGAAGCTGAAATTCCTCATTTCGCAGAATGTGGATAACATCCATTTGAAATCAGGAATCCCGCCTGTATTATTAGCCGAACTGCATGGGAATATGACAAGGCTTCGATGCGAGAAGTGCGGAAAAACGATCAGCTGCTCAGCTGGGAGAGGCGTTTGTCAGTGCGGCGGAAAACTTCATACCAGCGTGGTTGATTTTGGCCAGCCCCTTCCGGAGAAGGACCTCATTCTGTCTTTTGAACATTCACGAAAGAGTGATCTGTTTGTCGTTGTAGGATCCAGCCTTGTGGTAACGCCTGCTGCCGATATGCCTATGGAGGCACACCGTACCGGCGCGAGACTGGTCATAATCAATAAGGGCGAGACTCCACTGGACAGGTATGCTGATCTCAGATTCAGTGAGGCGATCGGAGAGGTATTGCCCACAACAGTGAAAAGACTGAAAAGGCTCATGGGTCTGTTTGAATGAAAAGCAAGGTTTTTGTTCTTGGGAGGTCCTGGAACGAGACATACTGCCTGGGCTTATTGAAAGACGCGTGGAAAAAATGCGTGTCTGGTCGGCAGGTTGTGCAGCAGGGGAAGAGGTTTACTCCCTGAAGATCGTGTGGGACCGACTGAAGGCATCTCATTCTCGTTTGCCAAGGCTGCATATAACAGCAACTGATATGAATCCTTTATACCTCGAAAGGGCGAATGCCGGGGTTTACACATCAAGCAGCCTGAAAGAGGTTCCCGACGTTTTTCGATCATCCTATTTCATACACAGGGCTGGCACGAAGCTCCATAAAATAAGGGCTTCATTGAAAAAGGATGTCCTTTGGCAGGTGGGCCACCTTCTTTCAGATCAGCCGGATTCTCAGTTTGATCTCATCTTTTTGCGAAATAATCTTCTTACCTATTATCTGGATGAATTCAAAAAACCGGCGCTCGGCAAAGTAATATCTCATCTTATTATAGGGGGTTTCTTGATTACAGGATCCCATGAAAAATTGCCTCCTAACGGACTGGGAATTTTTCCCGCCGGCCCCCTTTAGTATGTTCTAAAAAAAACGGGTTAGCTTTGCAAAAGACAAAAAAGAAAAATATTCTCTTTACAGGTTCTCCGGGTTGCGGGAAGAGCACGCTTATTAAAAAGATAGCGCTTAAGCTAAAAGGCCCGAGTACAGGCTTTATTACCCACGAAATGAGAGACAGAGGTAAACGGGTCGGTTTTTCCATAAACACTCTGGGTGGAAAACAGGGTGTACTGGCACACAAGAACGCAAAAAGTCCTTGACTCAAAACATCCGGTTCTGGGTTCTATTCCATTAAGAGGTGGCGCTTTCACGGAAGAGATCAAAAAACGGAAAGATGTCTTGCTGGTTTGGGTCTCTGAAAAGAACAGGGATGGACTTGCAAATGAGTTCATGAGGGTCAGGGCTTGACAGAAAAGATTTTGCCGGACAGGCAGTTGTTATATCTCTGAAGCAGAGCACGTAACAAATGACAGGGAATGCGGGTGCTATCATTCATAAGGAGTCTTTTTCTAAAATGGGAACATGCCGATATTGCGCTGAGAGCTCCGTGACCATCTCAGACACATTAGGCTTTTGTGCCGATTGTATCAGGCGCCATTTTGACGAGGTCTGGCCGGAAATCAAGCTGGTACATAACAAGAGCCGGATGACCTTCGGGCTCCCGGAAGAGCCTCCTGATGCGCCCGATGGTCTTTCCTGTTCTCTGTGTGTTCGTGAATGCCGGATAGCGGAAGGAGACACGGGATACTGCGGTTTGCGAAGAGTGGAAAATGGGCGTATACATGGAGGAAGGCCCCATGAAGGAAACCTGTCTTATTACTATGACCCACTTCCCACCAACTGTGTGGGTGATTTTGTATGTCCCGGGGGTACAGGGTGCGGGTACCCTCGATATGCGATATCAAAAGGACCGGAATACGGTCATATGAATCTGGCAGTGTTTTACCACGCCTGCTCTTTCAATTGTCTGTATTGCCAGAACTATCATTTCAAAGAGCACACCTTTTCCTCTCAAAAGATATCAGCCAAAGAGCTGGCTCGTGCCGCAGACAAAAAAACCACCTGCATTTGCTATTTCGGAGGCGATCCGACACCGCAGATCCTCCATGCCCTCAAGGCATCGAAGCTTGCCCTAAATAATGCAGGTGATCGAATTCTCAGGATATGCTGGGAGACCAACGGCGCCGTAAAGGAACCTTTTTTGACCGGTATGGCGGATTTATCCTTAAGATCAGGCGGGTGCATTAAGTTTGATCTAAAGGCCTGGGACGAAGGGCTTCATCGTGCCCTTTGCGGAGTAACAAATAAACTGACCTTAGAGAATTTCAGGAGCTTGGCAGGGTGGATTGAGAAAAGGCCGGAACCACCTTTTCTCATCGCAAGTACTTTGCTGGTTCCGGGGTATATAGATGAACCGGAAGTGTCGGAGATCGCAAAGTTCATTTCCGGACTGAATCCCGATATCCCTTACAGCCTGCTTGGTTTTTATCCCCATTTTTATTTGAAGGACCTTCCCACCACTTCAAGAAACCATGCCCTGCGATGCAGGGAGGTTGCTCTTAGTTGCGGTCTGAAACATGTTCGTATTGGTAATGAACATCTGCTTGGAGAAGATTATTGAAATATTATTTGAATTTGGAGGTCAAAAGGCATGCCGTCCTTCATCTTTAACAAATTATTTATAAATCTGCATCAATCCACTTATAATAGCAACTCGTAGTCATTCTATTTTTTATGACAGGATGTAAGTTCTAAATGGCCTTGGCGTGATTTCGGCCTTTTGTATCTATAAATTCCTCCAACGAGATAAATGTGAAAGTAGGTTTTCAACCTCAACGGGCTGGACTTCTTTTGCTATGTGAAATAAGGTCAATGTGAGAGGCCGCAGGTATGGGAAGCCACTTCCTGCTTTAACTTATTTAATTAATTATTTGGAGATATTGAAATGCATCTCAGCAGAGTCGATCTTTATCCCGAAAAATTCCCGACCACAAAACACTATCCTTTTAACCTGAAAATTTTCCATGAGACAAAAAGCATTTTGTTCGACTCCCCGGTAACGTTCTTTATAGGAGAAAATGGTACAGGGAAATCGACTTTGCTGGAAGCCCTGACTCACAAATGCGGTATATATATATGGGGAAATGTTGAGAGAAAACGATTTAAAGTCAACTTCTATGAGCAAAGGCTTTACGAGGCTATTGATATCGAATGGACTAATGGCCCTGTGCACGGTTCATTTTTCGCGTCCGAGATATTTCGGAATTTTGCCCAAATTTTGGATGAATGGGCAGCCGCGGATCCTCGATCACTTGATTATTTTGGAGGCGAATCTTTGGTGACCCAGTCCCACGGCCAGTCCATCATGGCTTTTTTCAGGGCTCGCTACAAAATAAAAGGCGTTTATTTTATGGATGAGCCTGAGACAGCTCTCTCAGCAAAAACTCAGCTGGATCTGCTGGCGGTGCTCAAGGACATGAGCCGGGCCGGGCACGCCCAGTTTATAGTAGCGACGCATTCTCCAATACTTTTGGCATGTCCCGGGGCAAAGATATATAGCTTCGACCATGTGCCCGTTAAGCAAATTGCTTACGAAGACACGGAACAGTATCAGATCTATAAAAACTTTATGGAGGATAGAACGAAATATTTGGGTGGAGGGTGAGAAAATAGCATTTGACTTTAAGCGCCAAAACCATTAACCTCACAAGTACTTTGCCGGGCAATTTCAGTCCTTCTATTTTCAGCATTGCCGCGACCACATACATTTCGGCGGCTGTTTTTTCGGCGATAATTCCATTCTGTGGAATTCTTGCGTGCGGATTGTGTGAGTTTTTTTGAGGTAACGTGATCACATCTGAATTTCCTTTTTTGTCATTTAAAGTCGCAGAGCGATTATATTTATAGGTATCCTTCAATCTTTGTCTACAAGCCCAGGTTCCCAAATTTTCAAAGTAAAACCGTGGACGGTATGAAGAGCGTTAGGCACTGATTTTTTCTTCTCCGAAATACCTCGAATCTGCTGATTGGATCCTTATCGGCAGACAGCGTCCATAAACGGGAATGAAGATAATCTTATCTGGAAATCTAATTGGAGGAGGTGAGTTTAGATTTACGGGGTTATGGCAATGGCTTGATGGTGAGCCAAAAAGTACGAAAAACTGACAGACTAAGACAAGGAGGGAAAAATGAAGAGAGCAATGTTTTTTCTCGACCAAAAGGACATGCCGACTCAGTGGTATAATATCCAGGCTGATCTGCCGGAGCCGTTGCCGCCGGTTTTGCACCCGGGAACCGGTCAGCCGGTAACCCCGGATGATCTGGCCCCGCTGTTTCCTATGGAGCTTATTATGCAAGAGGTGAGCACCGAGCGCTGGATTGATATCCCAGAGGAACTGCAGGATGTCTATCGTACCTGGCGGCCGACAGTGTTACACCGGGCATATCGTCTGGAGAAGGCCCTGGATACACCGGCCAAGATTTTCTATAAATATGAGGGAACGAATCAGGCAGGTAGCCACAAACCCAATACTGCCACGGCCCAGTGCTATTATAACATGAAGGAAGGCATCAAACGGATAACTACCGAGACCGGCGCCGGGCAGTGGGGGAGCGCCCTCAGCATGTCAGGCGCTTTCTTTGATGTGGAGATAAAGGTCTATATGGTCAGGATCAGTTACGATCAGAAGCCCTATCGCCGTATTGCAATGGAGGTCTGGGGGGCCAATTGTATACCCAGCCCCAGCACCGAAACCCAAGCGGGAAGAGATATGCTGGAAAAATGGCCAGACTGCCCCGGCAGTCTGGGGCTTGCCATCAGTGAGGCAGTGGAGGAGGCGGTCAGTCGTGATGATACCCACTACTCCCTGGGCAGTGTGCTCAACCATGTACTCCTTCACCAGACCATTATAGGGGAGGAGACCAGGAAACAGATGGAGATGGCGGATGCCTATCCGGATATTATCGTGGGCAACATTGGGGGCGGCTCCAACTACGCCGGCCAGTTTCTGCCCTGGATCAGAGATAAGATCAGCGGGGAGAAACCGGATCTGCGTGTCATCTGTGTTGAGCCCCAGAGCTGCCCCACCGTGACCAGGGGACTGTATGCCTATGACTTTGGTGATGCGGTCGGGATGACTCCTTTGTTCAAGATGCATACCCTGGGGCACGGATTTATTCCTCCCCCGGTTCATGCCGGCGGATTGCGTTATCACGGTATGGCGCCCATTATATGTCACCTTCGTGAGCTGGGCCTGGTTGAAGCCGTAGCCACGCCCCAGGTTCCCACCTTTGAAGCCGGGGTACAGTTTGCCCGCACTGAGGGAATTATCACAGGGCCCGAGCCGTGTCATAATGTGAGGGTGGCCATTGATGAAGCCCTTAAATGCAAGGAATCCGGAGAAGCAAAAACCATCCTGATAGCCCACAGCGGACATGGGCATTTCGACCTGGCCGCCTACGACAAGTATCTCTCGGGAGAACTGGTGAATTATCCCTATCCCGAGGAAGAGGTCAAAAAGGCACAGGCTGAACTGCCCAAGATTCCGGCTTGAGCATGAGGCTTGAGACAGTTCATATGCTTTTAGCGGCGCACTCACAGCCTGTTCGGTCAGGACCGTGAGTGCGCCTTTTTAGCGTGGAGGAAAAAAGGTTGATCGAACAGTATGATGATATGATAATCAGATGCCCCAGGGTGGGTGGCGACGTCAATTTTTTGTATTGCCGTTCCGAGAATAATATGTTTCCCTGCGGATGGATTGTCGGATGCTGGCAGAATCGGATAGATATCAATAGGTTTCTGGAGAAAAACTACTCCAATGAAGAACTTGCCCGGATATTTGCACTTCCAAGGCCTAAAGTTGAGAGCCTTTTGAAAATGGTTGATAAAGCTAAAGAAAGGAAGAAAAAGGAATAGCGATGCAAGATGAAATTTTTTTGGGAAACGGGGCCGTGGCCTTAGGATTGTTGGAGGCCGGATGCCAGGTGCTGACCTCTTACCCGGGCACGCCCAGTTCCGAGATCCTGCCCGAGGTGACTCGTCTGGTCAAATCGGAAGGCCTCAACACATACGTGGAATGGTCAACAAATGAGAAGGTAGCCCTTGATAACGCCTATGCGGCAGCCATTTCCGGGAAAAGGGCGGCCTGCTGTATGAAACAGGTCGGGCTGAACGTGGCGGCAGATTCTTTAATGAGCGCTGCCTATATCGGGACGACCGGGGCGCTCGTGATTGTTTCCTGTGATGATCCAGGACCCCATTCGTCGCAGACAGAACAGGACACCCGCTTTATGGCCCGGCTGGCAAAGGTCCCCGTGTTTGACCCGTCCAACCCCCAGGAGGCCCGTGAAATGACCGGGCCGGCCATGGATATTTCGGAGGAATTCAAGATTCCCGTCATATTGAGACCGGCTATTCGCGTGTGCCATGCCAGACAAGATCTTTCGTGGGATAGCCTTAAGACTAACGACCAGAAGGCGTATTTTGAAAAAGATCCGGGTCGGTGGGCAGCGACACCACGATTCCGGTTAGTTCTACACGGGGAGTTAAACGAGAAATTAAGAAA
>CAZIXY010000059.1:0-13501 GCA_964543315.1 uncultured Desulfobacteraceae bacterium
AAAGGAAAAGAATATTCAGAAACAAGCCGCCTTGGGCATAATCTTTATCGCCCCACTCTTCGATATAACGGATCGATTTCAGGGATGAAAGCAATCCAGTCAATTGTATCAATGGCACAACAGTCAAGTATGGTAATGCGAAAGTAAAGGATGTATAGCTCCTCTGACCAAAATAGAGCAAAAGGCCCATCACCTCTATGCCAATCAACGAAAGAAAAAATCCAACGCCTGCCAACTTATTTTCATCGCCGAACTCATAAGGTCTCATAACAGGCAGCTCATCAGGATATGGTTTTCCCCAAATGACATAAAAACCGATAACCATACGGCATTTTGGAGATTGAACGCTCGGTCATTTCAACCAACCCAAGGGGACGGAGTAACGCCATATATGCCGGGCTTATCCGCGGTAAGGTAAGCGGGGACCCTCTTTCAGACTGACAAATTTTTACTTTTCAACCTTTTCCATTCTTATTACGAACATAAGGAGTGAGGGTATAATAAAAATCACGAATACGGAGGAAACAGCCAGACCTCCGAGGATAACACTTCCAAGGCCTCTGTAAATTTCCGAACCCGGTCCCGGTGCGACAACAAGCGGAAGCATACCGAAAATGCTGGTAAAGGTGCTCATATAAATTGGTCTAAGCCTTGTCTTTGTCGATTCGAGTATAGCGTCACGGTAGTGCATGCCGTAATTCCTGATGTTATTGAGGGCCTGGTAAACGATCAGGATGGCGTTATTCACAACGACACCGATAAGTATAACAAAACCGAGCATGGTCAGTACGTCAAGGGGCTGAGGCTGGACAAACAGGTTCACGAGTTTGAGGCCGATAAATCCTCCCGCCGCCGCCAGCGGAAGGGTAAACAGTACCACTAAAGGGTATATGAAATTGCTGAACAACCCGGACATCAAGAGATAGATAATGACGGCGGCAAGCACAAAATTCCACTGAAGTGCCGCCCTTGTCTGGGTCAATTTGTCAGCTTCACCGCTCAATTTGATATTCGCATCTTTCAGCATTCCCTGGTTCTTAAGAAGGGGGACGAGTTTGTCACTAATTGTATCCATCGCTTCTTCGAGCGATACGGTTTTCGGAGGAGTCACCTGGAGACTAATCGTTCTTTGTCTTTCCAGATGCCTTATCTGATCAAGCCCTGTGGATCTCTGCAACTCTGCAAGGGAGGAAATGGGGACAATTTTTCCTTTAGGTGTCGCGATAAGGGCCTTGTAGAGCTCTTCGGGTGTGGAAAAATCCTTGTCCGACGCCTTCAACACAAGGTCAATCTTCTTCTCACCCTTCTGCTTGAACTCACCCACCTTCCGGCCATCCATAAGAACATCCAGACGGATACCAAGGTCAATGGAACTCATACCCGCGGCCCTGAGACGGTCCCTTTCAGGAATAATATTGATTTCGGGGTAGAGAAGTTCAATGGAAGGGACAGGTCGCACCTGGGCACCTGGGATTTCCTGCTTTATCATTCCGAACATGGTACCGGCGACACTGACGATCGTGTTTATGTCCTGCGCGCTGACATCAACATCAATGGTTCTTCCACCGCCTCTTCGCGTCTGGAATATACCGACCTGAAACGTCACCCCGAATATCCCGGGTATACTGTTTATCGTTTTAAAGAGAAACGGCACAAGTTCCCCGGCTCGGTCCTCATGTATGGACATGCATCCAAGAAGCATGATTCTATCCGCTCCAATATAAAACAGGTCCCTGATACCCGGTAGACCGTTGTGGTCCTTATCCATGTAGGGTCTGATAGAACGCAATATATCTTGTCCGATATCTTGTTTTTCCTGTATGGAAAGACCGGGTGGCGGGGACATGATGCTGATCACGAAATTTCTGTTTCCCTGAGGAAGGTATTCCATCTTCGGTGTCAGAAAAACGGCAAGCGATATGGAAATGGTAGTCAGCACGGCGATAGTGGTCAGCCTTGTGATCCAGTTTTTTGTAGCCAGTCCCACAAGGCTCATCATGCCGTTTACCAAGGCAGACCCTATCCCCTTTCGAGGGCTACCATTAGCGCTATTGTTATTCTTTCGGAGGCTGAAAAGCTTATTGGAAAACATCGGGATAACGGACACGGCAACAAAAAGGCTGATGATAATGGCACAGGTAACCGCTATTGCAATATCCCTGAACAGCTGACCCGCCTCTTCCTCTATAAAGACAATAGGAAGAAAAACGGCTATCGTCGTCAGGGATGAGGCAAGTATTGCCCCCCAGACTTCTTTTGTTCCTTCATATGCCGACTCAAATGGGGGTTTCCCCATCTTTCTGTGACGGTCTATATTTTCAAGGACGACAATAGCGCTGTCCATAAGCATTCCCACGGCAAACGCTATCCCGGCAAGTGAAATGACGTTCAGGGTTCTTCCAAAAGCGCTTAAAAAAATAAAGGTACCGATGATACTGATAGGAAGGGCGGCGGCAATAACTCCCATGGAAGAAAAGCTTCTCAAAAAAATCAAAAGCACAATGATGGCCAGTGTTCCACCAATTAGGATATTGGTCTGTACCAGCTTGATGGCACCTCTGATATATGTTCTCTGATCATTACCCCAATGGATGTATATCTTTTCAGGTTTTAATCTCTCCGAGTTCAACCAGTTAACGACCTGCTCCACTCTATCGGTCAAATCCAGTATGTTCGCACCTGATTCGGCTATAATACCGCTCACGATTGCTTCGCTGCCCTTGTGGATGATTCCGGCCGTCAGTTTCGCATATCCGAATTTTACGGTTGCGATATCCGAAAGATAAACCCGTCTCTGCCCCGTCGATCTGATGACCATATTTGCAAGATCCTCGGCTGACTGGAATTCAGCCTCTGTCCTGATCCTGAAGTCTCTCCTTCCCACATCCATGCTACCCGCGGATATATTCACGTTTTCCGAATCCAGGATATCTACGACATCCTGGATCGTCAGACCATAGGCGGCAAGTTTTTCGGGTTTCAAAATGATGTGCATCTCTTTTTCACTTCCGCCGTGAACAAAGAGATCGGCAACACCGTCTATCCTCTCAAGATATTGCTTTATCTCATTTTCAAAAAAAGTCCTGTATTCATATATTGATTTCGGATTGTCTTCGGCTGCCTTTACCATCAGCCATACTACGGGGGAGGTAGACGCTCCGGTAGCTCTGATTACAGGTTTCTCAACATTTTCGGGGTATGACCTGACTTCGTTCAGTTTGTTTGATACTCTCAAGAGTGCGTCATCAACATCAGTACCTAACTTGAACTTGAGCGTGACGGAACCCCTCCCGTTCGAGGAGGAGCTTTCCATCTCAATAAGGTTTGGGATACCCTTGAATACCTTTTCCTGCTCTTCGATAATTTCCCGCTCGATTTCATAAGGCGTTGCGCCGGTCCAGGCAGTTCTAACGGTAATCTGTGGTATCTCGAGACTGGGACTGAGCTGGTAAGGCAACCTGAATAGCCCGATAACGCCGAAGAGAAAAATAACTAAAACGCCGACAAGAACTTTAACAGGCTCATGTATGGAAAATTTGATAGGGTCCACATTACTCCATTTCTTTTATGATGTTGACAGGTTGCCCCTCCCTCAACCTCTCATTCCCTTTAACAACAACGTGCATGCCTTCAGATACGTTATTTGCGTTTATACCGGCCATCATTCCCCGGTATCCCACAACCTTAACGGGTATTATCGTCGCTTTTGAGTCCATAACCAGAACAACCGTTGTTTCTCCAAACTTATTTAAGACGGCATCTCTCGGCACCATAAGGGCCTTTATCTTTTTGCCTACGGGCAATTTCACCCTGGCCTCCATTCCCTCCAGGAGTGAAGCGCCGTTCTTGATTCTGATCTTAATCGGGAATGTTCGTGTCGTTATATCACCTTTAGGTATAATGGCGGTTATTATCCCTCTCTTTTCCTTTTCGCGGACATTTGCGTCCACTGCCATGCCGATTCTTAAATATTTTGTAACTGTTTCCGGCACCTCCACCATGAGATCCATCTCACCGTCACTCGCAATTGTTGCCACGGTTTTTCCCGGAGAAAGCCAATCTCCCCGTGCAACATGTTTTTTTATTATCACCCCGCTGAAAGGTGCTTTGATCACGGTCTTTTCAAGTTCTATTTCGAGATGTTCAACTTCCGCTTTAAGGGCGTCCGCCTTTTTTTCAAGACCCTCCACATGGAATCGCTGATCGTCATAATCCTTTTCAGATACAATCTTTTTACCGTAAAGGCCCTCGATTCTTTTATAATCACTTCTCGCCCTTTCGAGATCAGAAAGAATCTGTTCGTATGAAGCTACTCTTGACTGAAGTTTCTTTTCGAGTAGCTCCGAGTTAAGCTTGACCAGCGGTGCCCCTTTTTCTGTTCGCTGTCCCTCTTCAAATGTTATCGCCTCGATCAGTCCACTCACCTCGGTGGAAAGATTTGATACTTCAATATAGTATACGGTCCCGACGTATTCTTCCTCAGGTGCAATACTGCCCGCTGAAACTTTCGCTATGACGACATTCGCGGGATCCATTGTTTTTTTCTGCTTATTTTCGCCCGCTGAAAGATAGGGCGCTAAGCATAATAAAACGACGAAAATCAAAGTTTTTATAATAATTCTCTTGTTCATCGGTTTTGACCTTTGGCTGCCCCTCCTTTTAAAAATGTTTCGTGTTGTCCACGTATGGAATCCATTTATTTCTCATCAAAGGCGGTCACTCCCTCCCAATTTGCCGGTATGCCGTTTTTTTCAAAACTCCTACAGCGCTTAATGTACAGGCCGGCTGCCCTATCCTCAGGATTTTCTTCAAGAACCTTACGAAAACTCCCAGATGCTTCAGCGAACTTCGAATTTTGATACAGTTGGATGCCTTGTTCAAAGTCTTTTTTTGTTTTCAGCTTCAGATCAAAAACTTCGGATGAAATTCCATCAAAAATTTCACAAATATCGACCCACTTCCTTTTGCCCTTCACCTGGACCCTTCCCAGGTAACGGAAATGAAAATCGGACCGGTTTTTGATAACGCTCAAGGTATGATCGCTTATAATTATGGATGCATCGTACAGCTTTGTCAAACCTTCGAGTCGAGAAGCCAAGTTTACGGCGTCGGAAATAACCGTTCCCTCCATACGTCTTTCTTCCCCGATGGTCCCGAGCATCAGCACTCCGGTATGAATCCCCACACCGATGTCTATTGGTTCATATCCCGTGCTCGTTCTGTGTTTGTTGTAGGTCCTGATGACATTCTGCATGGCTATAGCCGCGTGTAACGCATCTTCCACGCTACCCGGAAACAGTGCCATAACCGCATCCCCTATATACTTGTCTATGAAACCGCCGTTGTTCCTGACAACGGGGCCGATCCTGCTAAGGCAACCGTTCAAAAAATTAAAATTTTCCTGGGGGCTCATCTTTTCAGAAAGCATGGTGAAGGACCTGATATCCGAAATTGGAAACCAGACCGAAGATTATGAGAATAGTCCCCAGTGAAATACCGATAAGCTTGATTAAGAATGTGGAGGGTTCGGAGGAATTGTTAATATAAAGTATATTGAAAGGATTTTATAGACATGATATGGATAGACGATGGATGATGCGACCATGCAGACTATCAAAACGATTTTCGATTCCTGAACGTGAAGGTTTTCTGGAAAATAGTAGGCAAATTGAACCATAAAAATAGCCGCAAAAACAAATAGATGGAGGGCCAACCAGGCAACCGTAGAATAAGTGGGTTCGACGCTTGAAAAAATGAGAACAAAAGAAGGGAAAATCTCAAACCCCAGGATCAACCACATAATTCCCAGCTACCTCCTCTTTCAGTCATTGTCCCCGCTAGAAACGAGGAGTTCACTATAGAACGCTGTATAACATCCCTGCTGAATCAGACATATCCCAAAAACAGATACCAGATCATAGTGGTTGACGACAACTCATCGGACAGTACCCGATCCATCCTTCAATGCCTCAAAGAAAAACACTCCAACCTGAAATCGGCGGATGCCGGCCCTCTTCCGGGGGGCTGGTCCGGGAAAAACAATGCCTGCCGCAAGGGTGCCGAGATTGCTGATGGAAAATGGCTGTGCTTTGTGGATGCCGATGTATACGCTCAACAGGAACTCCTGGAGACCGCAGTGAATTTTGCTGAAAAGAAAAGCATTGATCTGTTGAGCATAAACCCGCTTCAGGAACTTGTCACAACCTCGGAGCGTCTTTTTCTCCCGGGCGTTTTTTTATCCATAGCTTCTTCCATGAATTTCAACCATGTCAATGATCCCTCAAGACCCCAGGCCGGCGCCAATGGCCAATTCATGCTCTTCAGGAAAGAAGCCTATGAAGCCATAAACGGGCACCATTGTGTGCGAAACGAGATAATGGAAGACATGGCATTTGCAAGAATTGTCAAAAGCAGCGGCTACCGTCTGTACTGGATATTCGGCGAAACCCTTATAAGTACGAGAATGTATAGAGACATCCTACACATCTGGGAGGGCTTTTCAAAAAACCTGGCTGAGATTATGAGAAAACAGAATCCAATTGAATCGGTTTATGACGCGATAAAGTCCTTCCTTTTGGCCTGGATGCCTCTTTTATTACCCTTTTGGACCTTTTTCCATCTTATTAATGGAATGGATACTGTTTTCAATTATTTGGCCTTCGGATTGTCCGTCTCTGTTTTCGCCGCATTGCTTACAACAAGCCTCTTTATTGTGAAGGCACTTAAAATCCCCTTTTGGTATGTCTTTTCCATCCCATTAGGATTGTCCCTTCATACCCTCCTGACCATCAACAGCATATGGAGAATGAAAAAAGGAAAGAGAATATGGAAAGGCCGAATATATTCGTAATCCCGACTTTGGGTCATAAAATCAGGCTGTTAACCCTTCCTTTCTCCGTATTGTGCTTTATGGCTTTCATCTTTCCTCACACCGCAAGTTCCTGGGAGCTTGCAAAAAAACAGGATGGAGTCACTGTATACACACGCAGTGTAAAAGGATCTAACTTTAAAGAATACAAGGCCGTAACGGATATAAAGACCTCTCTGCCGAGCCTGGTTGCCGTTGTAGAAGACGTTGCCGCATACCCTTCATGGATACACACCTGCAAGGAGGGCAAACTGCTCAAAAGAATCAACGAAAAAGAGACTTACAATTACACGATAAACGAGGCCCCATGGCCTGTACGTGACAGGGATGCTGCTGTCCACAATAAGATCAGCCAGAATCCTGAAGACAGGGTTGTCACAATTGAGATAAGAGGTATACCGCAATATGTCCCGGAAAAAACCCGGCTTCAGAGGGTAAATAAAATTGACGGCTTCTGGCGTTTCACACCACTGGGAGGTGATATGGTAGAGGTATTATATCAGGTGCACAGCGAGCCCGGCGGAAACCTTCCTTCCTGGCTCGTGAATTCAATTGTCGTGTCCCAGCCGTTTTACACGCTCGTTAAAATGAAAAAGATGATAACCCGGCCTAAATACAGGAACGCCGAATATGAATTTATCAAGGACTGAAAAGCCATCCAAAAGGTTGGTTTTTTAGCAAGGCGCAGAGCACAAGGATCAGAGCTCAAAGCTCAAAGCACAAGGCTCAAGGTGAAGCTTGCCCGCCGTAAGTTTGGCGGGTCCCTTCCTTTACTATATAACATAATTGAAGACTTAGGCGATGTTATGGGGCTCTTCGACAGGGGCTATCTTCCGGATCAAAGCTTAGGTAAAAACTTCTTATACCACGGCGTTTTCTTCCTGACGACCGCCCTTATTTCTCCCAGGCGTTCCCTTGTGGCTTTCATGCCCGCATCTATCAGTTCATCCACCCTGGAAAATTCCGACCAATAAATATCTTTGGTATCCGGGCAAATCGCCACATCCGCCGTATCGACCATCATCCCGGCCAATTTCTGGGACGTGATCATGTCCGAGCGTGCTATAATCTCAATAATGTTCAGGTTTTCCAATGGATGATATCTTCTCATACATATTTCCACACCAAGGGTAACATTCGCTCCCATTTCATCAAGGACCTTTACCGGAACAGGGCAGCTGACACCTCCATCGGTCAACAGGTCCTCATTATCACAGACCGGAGGCAAAAAGCCTGGGATAGAGCAACTGGCGGCAACCGCATGGATAATGTCACCCTTTGTGAACACTACATCATCTCCCGTATGCAGGCTCGTGGCAACGATACTTATGGGTATCCTGGTATCTTCGATATTTCCTTGCTCAATGAATTTTAACAAGACATCTCTCAGGCGCATTTCCTTGATCAATGCCTTGCGGCTCTGCGCTATATTCAAGACAATCTGTCTCTTGATATTTTGCGTTACCTGGTGAAAAAAAGAGCCGTCCCGCGCACCGTTTGTCTTGAGATAGCCTATTCCCAGTCTGTCATAAAACGCCTCGTCCAAGGACTGTCTGAACCGTTTGATCAAAAGGTCCGCGTCGGGATTCTGGGCATACATGGCACCCACCAGCGCTCCTATGGAGGTCCCGGATATCCCGTCAATGGGAATCCCTTCCTGTTCAAGCACCTTCAAGACGCCGAAATGGGCTATGCCCCTTGCCCCGCCTCCTCCCAAGGCTAAGCCGATTTTCACTGACATGGTTTTGCCGTCCTGTCTGTTACGGTTGACTACTTACCCCTCTCACTTTTGAATTCCAAAAAAACAAATCTCTCGAGTCTTTTTAGCTCAATACCCATCTGAGTGTTCCAATACTGTATACTTATGGGAATAAAACGCACAGCATAAACGGAATTTTTTTCACGCCCGCTCCCCTTCGATAGGACTCATGGCCGCTTGCAGCGTAGGAGTAGATGTGTCCTGGAGAAGAGTGCCATGCCGAGATGTCTGGCCGACATAGAAATCCAACATAACCCACCCCAAGGGAGTCTTTATTGAACAGCAAAAATGTATCAATGAACTTGCACTTTATCCCTCTTAAAATCGAAATCATCATCCCTCTCGGAGGTGTGGCACTTCAGGCATATATCCCGGGTGACTTCCGGTATTTCAGCTGCTTCTCCTTCCGGCACTTCCCTTTTTCCGGAATTCTCTTCGATATGACCTTCCATCAGGCCATGGCAGGAGACACACTGTACACCTGCATACTGAGATGTCGTTTCCAGTGATATAAATCCGCCCATCCCATATCCGGTGGAGTGGCACGCGACACACTCCGGATTGTACTGCTCATTCTTTTCAACCAGCGTATCCATGGCATAAGCATGCGGCGTGACATTCCATTCATTATATATTTTCCCGTGACACGATTGGCATTCATTTGCCGTATGAATAGGCGCAAACCTTTCCCCGAGTTTTTCTTTGGCCTGTGCAATGCTCTCTTTTACAAATCGTGCCACACGTTCCTGATACCTTGAATATGTCGCCTGCAAAACCGGGTCCTTTGGTATCTTATTATCAAGAACAACAAACCGGCCGCGGAAAGTCCGCTTTCCTTCGGTCCGGGACGCGTCGATTCTGCCCAGATACTGACCCTTGGTTCCCGCTGAGATTAGAAGTGAATCGTTGAGTTGCAGTATCTGCGGAGATGGAATCGAGCTGTGTGTTACGATCACCACATCGATCCCTCTGTACCTCCTCACCAGCCTGCGGGCCTGGGCCGCCTTACCGTAAAACATGGCAACGGTTACATCGGCGTTCTTCTTTGTGTATGACAACGCCTCTTCCGCCGCCCTGCCGGCGTCCTCTATCACCCATTCCTTCCCGGCCCCCGACGGAAGAACGTTTCCCGCAAAAAGGCCGAACAATCCGATCCTTAAACCCCCTCGCACAATAATAATGGGCCTTTCCCTGACCCTTTTCCCCTTATAGGTCACATTAAGTGTGCCAACGGGAATTCCAGATGCGCGAAGAACCTTCCACGCGTCATACTGACTATTCTGCATCATTATCTCGCGTTCACCCAGGCTCAATGCGTCATACTTCATTTGACCAAAGGATTCCACGAGCGTCTCGAACTTGATTTCCCCCTGCCTGCTGTATGCCGGCGCAAAATCCCCGCCGTCTATAACGACCAGAGGGAGTCCCTGGTTTCTGACGTTTTTTATTCCGGTAGCTCGCCGAGCTATCCCCCCCATAGGGTTGCTCGCTCACCCGCAGGTTTCAAGATTGCCTCTTATATTATGGGTGAACAGAATCACAAACTTCTTGTCATCCTGCCGACAATAAGGAGTGTCTGAAAAAAATATGCCTGCGCCCAGTAACATCAAGGCGCCAATAATTAAGACTGAATAGCGTTTCATTCCCGGCCTCCCCCACTAAAAACAAATTTCGCTGCGGCTTTCAAATTAGTAAGGCTAATTAAGGCAATTATCATAAAAAATTTTTATTTTAACATCAATATCCTTGTCATTCACATGGCGACCCTTTTTATAATGCCAGTTTTTCACTGGTCTTTTACCGTGCAAAAATCCGGCCTTGTTTTTTTTCAATTTTTTGGCATAATTACTCTCAATTGTACGAATTCCTTTACTTAGTTAGTTAATCTATTCCGGAGTTCAGATCACATCATGGAGCAGCACCTCAAAATGGGCCTTCCCTGGCCCTGAAAGGACTTGTTCTATTCTGCTGGTAGTTCATTGCTTAGAAAAATGGATGTATTAACGGCGACTTCTCTTGGAAAGAAACGTTGAAAATGAAAAGCAAGCGCATCCCCGAGACCTGTTCGAGCAGTTTTTTGGGTTTGTGAGTGGTATTCATTTTAATAAACGAGCTTTTTGGCGTAATATTATGTCATATTAACCTGTTTCCAACATGCCAACACATTTAAATAGGGCATATGTCATGCCAAATAAAAATATTAAACAAATTCATAATGTTAGGCAGATGGCAGTGAAAATGATCTGGAAATTTGCACAGATTTCAGGGCAATATTGCACTGGTTTCAGTGCATTTCCGATGTTCAGTCAATGAGCAGGCTGGAGGTGTTTTTCAGGAGGAGGGCGGTCCTTGTCTTTTTCTCCCCCTTCCTCCGCATCTCCTCGCATATCCTGCGCGGGCAGTGGAGTTCCGGAAGTCCCCATGCCGCGCCCGTCCCTAAGAATACCAGTTCCATTTCAACTCCCCTCATCCCCTCCAAGATCGTCCAGCGGGCTCCCAAGTGTCTCAAAATTCCTGCTCATGACGTGTGTATAGATCATTGTGGTCCGCACATCTGCATGCCCCAACAGTTCTTGAACCCGGCGGATATCCTTGCCCGCTTCCAGCATGTGCGTGGCAAAGGAATGTCGTAATATGTGAGGACTCACGCGCTTGTTGATGCCTGCCTTTTTCGCACCATTTGCCACTGCTTTCTGGAGGCCCGTTTCATGCGTGTGGTGCCGGCGCAGTTTCCCTGTACTTGAATCTTTTGAGAGAGACCTTGCAGGGAAAATCCATTGCCACAGCCATGCCTTTGGAGCACCCGGGAATTTTTTTGCCAGTGCGTGGGGCAGATATACATCTGCATGGCCTTGCTCTAGATCCTGCTCAAAAAGCTTCCGTACCCCCTTCAGATGAAACTGCAAGTCTTGGCGAACGCTTTTCGGTAAGATCGTTGCGCGGTCCTTCCCGCCTTTTCCGTCCCTGACAATAATTTGGTGATTTTCAAAATCTACATCCTTGACGCGGAGCCGGATACACTCCATCAAACGCAGGCCCGCGCCATATAATAGCTTGGCCATCAACTCATTTGTCCCGCTCATGCAAGCAAGAAGAAGCCGAACCTCTGATTGACTTAAGACCGTTGGCAGCTTTTTTCGCTTTCTTGAACGGATCGCGTCAATGCGATCATCAAGGGGCATATCCAGGACATGTTTATAGAGAAAAAGAATAGCGTTCATTGCCTGGTTCTGTGTTGAGGGGGACACATTGCGATTAACCGCCAGATGGCTCAGAAATCTCTCTATCTCCGGTTTCCCCATCTCACGAGGGTGTCGGGTCCCGTTGAATCGGATATAGTCCAGTATCCACCTGACGTATGTATCCTCTGTACGAATTGAGTAGTGATGGTATCTCAGTACCTCCCGGACCTGGTCAAGGAGTTTGCCCGGTTTTGGACGAAATATTTCCTTTGCACGCTCTCTCTTATATGGCATAATGCTTTCCATTGAAGGCGGTTTTGGATGACATAATACGCTATTATACAGAAAATATATAGTATTAATATGCAGAATTTTTTCTGCTTAATGCGATACGTTATGCCTTTATAATCACTCTCTCTTGGGGAAAAATAGTCTCGTCAGGGATTGTTTAAAATCGAAAATTATATTATAGATTTCCTTATGACATTATGCTATATTTTGTATATTTTTTATAAGAATCTACTACATATAGTTTGCTTATAATTTTAACGGAATGGACTTCAAATATATTTAACCGTTTTAATTTCTTAGATACATGGTGCAGCCATGGAATTAATAAAAGCTGAGATACTTGCAGGTGATTGTTTAAAGGTCCTACAGAATTTTCCAGATAATTCTTTTAATTTAATCGTAACATCTCCCCCTTATGTTGACAGAAGAAACAAAACGTATGGAGGAATAAAACCGGATGAATATGTTGAGTGGTTCCTACCACGTTCTGCGGAGTTCCTTAGAGTTTTAAGGCCGGATGGTACGTTCATTCTTAATATCAAGGAAAAAGCCATTAACGGAGAACGTCACACATATGTTATTGAATTAATATTAGAAATGAGGCGTCAGGGTTGGCTTTGGACCGAAGAATTTGTATGGCATAAAAAGAATTGTTATCCAGGGAAATGGCCTAATCGTTTTAGAGATGCCTGGGAAAGGTGCCTTCAATTCAATAAGTCTAAAAAATTTAACATGTATCAAGAAGAGGTAATGGTACCAATGGGTGATTGGGCAAAAACTAGGCTCAGAAACTTAAGTGACACAGATAAATTCCGTGATAACTCAAAAGTAGGAAGCGGTTTTGGAAAAAATGTTTCAAATTGGCTAAAACGGGAAAAGGCGTACCCCACAAATGTTTTGCATTTTGCCACAGAGTGCTATAACCGAAATCATAGTGCAGTGTTCCCAAAAGCATTACCGGAATGGTTTATAAAGTTATTTACCCAAGAGCATGATTGGGTTCTTGACCCATTTCTTGGTTCGGGATCGACATGCGAAGTGGCCCAGGAATTAAATCGCAACTCGGTTGGCATTGAAATTCTACCCGAGTATTGTGAGTTAGCAAAAAAGCGTATCTCAAATTACCAATATCGACTATGCGAGGAACAAGCAGAATATGAAATTAATAAGCCAACGGGAAATAGCTGAATACGTTGAGAGAAATATCCCTGATTTCCATCAAAATCGTTTAGATAAACTGAAAAAGTTAAAACTCAAGGATGTCCTCAAACGTAAAAATCCATATCTATTCAAAGTCAAAAACATCACAACTGCCGGCGACTTCATAAAAACAATTCTTGATGCCTATCTTTCATCTCAAGAGGAAAGTCTTTTCGGAGGGTTTTTAGAGGGACTTGCAAT
>CAZIXY010000060.1:0-13494 GCA_964543315.1 uncultured Desulfobacteraceae bacterium
TCAGGCCAGGTTGCAGCCCATGCCTACCGTCTTCTTCAAAAAAGACAGTTTAGGAGGGTGATCCTGATAGGGCCGAGTCATCGGCTGAGGTTTGCCGGGGTTTCAGTAAACCTACAATCAGGATATGAAACCCCGCTTGGTATCGTGCCGGTTGACCTAAAACTGGCCGAAAAGATACTCAACCAAGGCCCGAATACTAGGTGGCTCAGGGAGGCCCATTCAAGCGAACACTCCCTTGAAATACAGTTGCCCTTCCTGCAGACAGTCCTTAAAAGCTTCAAAATAGTGCCCATTATAATGGGCCGGCAGGACCCTGATACCTGTTCAAATCTATCCAAGACCATCGTCAAGGTACTTGCAGATGCTGAAGACACCTTGCTCATTGCCAGCACCGACCTTTCACACTTTCACTCTTATAACCAGGCAAAGGCCCTCGACCAGATATTTATCGATCACCTGAAAATGTTTGATCCGCAGGGTCTTTCCAAAGACTTGCTTCTGGGAAAATGCGAGGCATGCGGGGGAGGGCCTGTGATATCCGTCCTGCGCGCGGCCCGGGATCTGGGCGCTGATCAGACTTCCATTCTCAATTATGCCAACTCAGGCGATGTAACCGGCAACCGCCGCCGTGTCGTGGGCTACCTTTCCGCTGCCGTTCTTAGATCATCTGATACGGGTCCACGTCCAAGACAAGATTGACACCGTTTTCTTGCAGGCCCTTCCTTGAACCCTTATCCACGGCATTCAAGAGCGGGTTTAAGATGGACATGCTTTTGCTCTTGAGCAGGATCTGCCACCGGTATTTTCCTTTTATTCTTGAAATCGGTGCCTCAACAGGCCCGAGAACCTGTATCTCCTTACCCCGCTTGGGCCATCCGGCCAGGATGTCCCTGATGTCCTCGCTCAGCACCCGGGCCGCTTCCTCTGTCTTATCCTTGTTATTCCCTTTAAGCCTCAGACACACCAAATGGGAAAACGGGGGGTAACTCAATTGTTCCCTCAGTTTTTTTTCGGTTTCAAAAAATGACCTGTAATCATGAACCGTGGCAGTCTGCACTGCGTAATGGGCGGGATTAAAGGTCTGGATGATCACTTCACCGCTTTGGTCGCCCCTTCCCGCCCTCCCGGCGACCTGTGAAAGGATCTGAAAGGTCCGTTCCCCGGCCCTGAAGTCTGGGAATCCCAGGGACAGATCCGCCGCAATTACGCCGACCAATGTAACCCTCGGAAAATCATAACCCTTTGCAATCATTTGTGTGCCCACAAGAATATCTATCTTGTGTTCGCTGAATTTTTTTAAAATTTGAAAGGCCTGACCCTTCTTCCGAGTGCTGTCAGTATCCATCCTCACGATACGCGCCTCAGGAAACATGCCCAAAAGTTCCTGCTCCAGTCTTTCAGTCCCAAATCCGTATGCCTTTATACCCTTTCGTCCGCATGAAGGGCATGTGCGTCGTGTTTCGGAATGGAATCCGCAGTAGTGGCAAAACAGGCGGTTTTCCTCAAGGTGATAAGTAAGCGCCACATCGCAGTTGGGACAACGGATTGACTGACCACAAAACCTGCAGAGATGCAAACTCCGAAAACCTCTCCGATTCAAAAACAGAATCGTCTGGTTCCTGTCCACAAGGTTTTTGCCTATGGCCTCTAAGAGCCTGGGACTGATGACCTCGCTTCCTGACGGCCGCCCTTTAAGGGTTTTCATATCCACGATCTCCACATCAGGCAAAGGTCTTTTCTCAATCCTATCGGGCATGGAAATCAGGTGATATTTACCGGTCGCAGCGTTCTGAAATGACTGGACGGAAGGAGTTCCAGCGCCGAGTATCACAACTGCCTTTTCCATTTTCGCCCTCATTACAGCCGCATCCCTTGCCTGGTATCTGGGACTGTTCTCCTGTTTGTAAGCTGTATCATACTCTTCATCAACAACTAGGAGGCCCAGCCTGGATAATGGGACAAATAGGGCGGAACGTGCACCAATAACCAGATCCACCTCCCCCCTGCACATTCGCATCCACTCGTCGTATCGTTCGCCCCGGCTCAGGCTGCTATGATAAACGGCGATCCGGTTCCCGAGCCTGGCCCTGAAAATCCCCTCCATGTAGAGGGCAAGCGATATCTCCGGAACCATAATGATGGCCTGCCTGCCTGAGGCTATGGCATGCTCAACAGCCCGGTAGTAGACCTCTGTTTTACCGCTGCCGGTCACTCCGTAAAGCAAACAGACATGGAAGGTATGCTTATCAAGAAATGACTTGATTCGATTCAGGGCGCGTTGTTGCTGTCCGTAAAGACAGGAGGGGACGGAAGCCGGACACATAATCGTTCCGGCCGGGTTTCTGTACACCGGCCCTTTATAATTCTCCAGCACGCCTTTCTTAACCCATTTATGTGCCAAATAAGCCCCGTTACGGAACCTGGCCGTCAGTTCATTGAGCAGGATAGGCCCGGAACCAAAAACGGTCTTCAGAAACTGGACCTCGTTTTCGGCATTTCGGGGCCTCTTCATTTTTCCAAGAACCGAATTGAGTTCCACCTCCGCTTTCGGTCTTATGAACCTGCGCATCAAAGGACCGGCCTTCCTTTTTTGCTGCCGATCTTCAATAATCACCCAGCCCTTCTTTTGAAGGGGATAAACCTCCTTGATGGGCTGTGGGAAACGTTTTCCAGGGTTATCTCTGATCCAGGAAAGGGTTTGTCTTTCATGGGACAGGGGGTCAAGTCTATCTAGGATGCGGGATCCTTTTTCTGTTAGGAAGGCCGTCTTGAAGTAATAGGAATTGATTCCCCCCGGTAGGGCCGATTGGATAATCTGCCCAATGGGGTGCAGGTAATAACCGGCCATCCATTCAAAAAAAGGGACCAGTTGCTTAGGAAAAAGCGGCTCAGTATCCAGGACTTCCAATATCTCTTTTGTGTCCCGGTCACAAACCACGGCCGTTTTTTCTAGGATATAACCGGTCACTTTTCTACTGCGAAAAGGTACCAGAACCCGGCATCCTACACAGGCCCGGGATTCAAGTCGCTGCGGCACCCTATAGAAAAAAGTCCCCTTAACGGGAACGGAGACAGCGATTCTCAGACAGGGCAAATTGTCATCTTTCAATGTTTGGATCCCTGCAAATAGGAGATCATAAAAAAACGTCCTTCACCGCGTAGCGGGATCTTAGATGGCATGGATTCTTTACTGGTATTTCTCTTTCAGTAGCCTGATTATATCCCGGAGACGGTTTTCATCAGCCTCATCTTGATTGTATTCAAAATCCCTTAGCGGTCTGGCTCCCGCACCTCGATCTTCAAAAACCGCCTGCTCAATGGGCACATTTACCTGCAAATCAATAATCGAATAGCGTTCCAGAATCTCTTCTCCCACAGAATAGGTGATCTCATGCGGATACCATCCCTCGGCAAGCTTTTTGTATTCTTCAAACCGGACGGTCACAATTTTAGGTGCTGAATCCCCCGCGATCCTGTAACAGATAAGTAGGGGCAGAAATCTCTCCTTTTCAACCAGCAGCTTCGGACTTCCGGCATACCTATCGCCTATTTGATAAACGATCACCCCATCAAGGCGGGTATAACTGACAGACTCAAGGTTGACGCCCATTGCAGACAAAAGCATCATAAACGCTTTCCGGCTATTACCCATAAACAGCCTGCGAAATGCCATATCAGGGCTCAGTCGGATGGCCTTATTATTTAAACCGTTTATGTTTTCATCCCCATTTACATCCACAACTTCCGAATACAAAAACCCGGGTGCCTTCAGCCACAGGGTCTCCTTAATTACTTTTTCAGGCTCTTGATTATTTTGGTTCACCAAATGGGTAGACTGGGTAATAACCAGCGTCTTGATTTTGGAGAATTTAGCTGAAGTAAAACCAATGACCTGCTCGGCCGGCATAACGTATGCCCTGCTCTTGCCGGGCAGCATGCAGGTCGTGGCAGCGATCACCAAAAAAACCATAAAAAACCTTGTACGCCTTTTTCGATCGGCTATGGCGGTATTCAATTATCCACCTCTCTGAAATACTCCGTTTTGTGTCTGTTGTTGACCAACAATATTTTCATCACCGGCATTTTTTTCCAAAAGACCCTTTATGGACTCACTCACCTTATCCATCAACTTTAAAATGTCTTTCTTGGTGTATCCCTCTGTACGAACGGGTTTTCCTATAGCTAACCTGAAACCGCCCCTGTTTATTTTCAGCCTGCCCTTTGGAACTATCAAGTAACTGTTAATAATAGCCAGCGGCACGATATCGCGTCCTGACCTGATGGCAAGGTTAAACGCCCCCCTTTTGAATGGCAGAAGTCTTCCATCGACGCTCCTTGTCCCCTCAGGAAAAACCACCAGGGATGCCCCGCCCCTCAACTTCTCGCCCGCCTTCCGGATACTCAGTATTGCTTCTTTCGGATCATCCCTGTCTATACCTATGTACCCCGCTTTTCTCATTGCCAGTCCGAAAAGCGGGATCCTCATCAATTCCTTCTTTAAAAGAAACTTGAAATGAACGGGAACATAGGCCAGCAGCGCAAAAATATCAAAATAGCTCTGGTGATTCGTCATATAAATGCGGGAAAGCTTGGGATCAATATTTTCATTTCCCATTACCGTGACCTTTATGCCGCAAGACCAGAGAATCAATTTAGCCCACGGCACGGCAGCATAAAAATGTACCTTTTTCCCGGTCTTGTCAAAAAGGGAGACCAAAATGCCCCAAAGACAAAAAAGGACAGTATGAAATAAATTAAATACATGCAACCATACCAAACGGAACATTTTTTGAGCCGCTCCCAAAAGATTCTTTAATAACATATTGACATATAATAATAATTATATTATAAAAATTTATAATTAAATTATAATTAAATATATTTATGTTATGGAGGTCACCATGGCCGACTATATTGTTTGTCATAATAAGAGAAACTCCCCGCGCCTGAACGTGCGCATATGCCAGGAAAAATGTCCGCTTAAGGATGAATGCAAGGAATACCTAGCCTACATTAAGGCCTCTGCGGACACAAAGCAGGCCCTTCCCTTAGTAGAGGACATGCCTGTTGCACTAGCCGCACCCTAACAACCCTGTTTGATTTATTTAGGCCGCATTATAATCAAGGCCTTTTGCAGCCGTCGTCTTCAGTTTATAACCGCCATCGTCAACAGTGGTCCTTTCCGTCAAGGAATAAGCGGCATTCTTTTCATATCTTTTAGAATCCTCTTCTTCCTTTTCAGCACTATTGGATCAGGGTGAAGAGGAGACCTCTTGTGTGGATTAGGCAATATGGCTACCAGAAGCGCCGCCTGAGAAACGGAGATTCTTGAGGCTGATCTGTGAAAATACCTTTTTGAAGCCGCTTCAACTCCCAGAATATCTGTGCCCCAGTCCACCGTGTTGAGATAGATCTCCAGAATTCTTTCCTTTCCCCAGAATATTTCAATCAGTACCGTATAATAGGCCTCTGCCATTTTTCTAAGAAGAGTTCTCTCAGGCCAGAGAAAAACCGTCCTGGCGGACTGCATGGTAATAGTGCTCGCCCCCCTGTATCCCTTTCTCAGAACCATACCCTTAAACGCTTGATTTATCTCGGTAAAGTCAAAACCGTGATGGGTGAGAAAACGCTGGTCTTCACCGGCCAGGACCGCCCTCCTTATATGTGGCGAAATCTCCTTAATCGGCCGCCAATTATTATACAGCCGATAATCCTGAACCGGTTCCCCTTTCTGGATCCATTTCCAGAGTGTCATTGCGGTAAAGGGCGGATTTATAAATCTCAACAAGACCACCTGTAAAATTGTAAAAACCCACAAAACAAAAAGGGCTTTTAGGACATATCTCAGAATTCGCCGTCCTGCTGATGGTCTGCTCTTTCCGGCCATTTACACTAACCTGTCCGGGCTTTTGCCTTTTTCCACGCATGCTCCATCTGTTCAGGTGTAGCCTCTTCGGGCTCAATACCGGAACCTCTTAACTCCATTTCCATCTTTTCAAAACAATCCAAAAAGCTCCTGTTGGAGTTCCGCAAGATATTCTCGGCATTCAATCCATGTTTCCGGGCCAGATTAACCAAACTTAACAGGAGTTCACCCATTTCGCCGGAAAACCTGTCGGCGTCCTCATTTTCCAGCGCTGAACTCATCGTTTCAAATTTCCTCCGGACTCGTTCCCAAGCTTCCCCAACATCCATCCGCTGAAAACCCGCCTTAGCAACTCTTTCGCTCATTCTGTGGGCCCACAAAAGGGCCGGAAGATTTCTAGGGACATCCTCCAAAAGTGAGTTTTTCTTATTAAGAGCTCCCTTCTCCTGTCTTTTCATTTTTGCCCAATTAAGAGAGACTTCCTTCGCATTTTTTACCTTTGTTGTACCGAAAACGTGTGGGTGACGGTGAATCATCTTCTTCTTGATCCGTTCCACCACATCAACAAAATCAAATTCTTTTCTCTCCTCCGCCAGGCGGGCCAGAAAGACAATATGAAACAGAAGATCACCCAATTCCTCACAAACATCGCCGGGTGATGATTTGTCAATAGCATCAAGAACCTCGTATGCCTCCTCTAAGAGGTATAATTTTACGCTGGAATCCGTTTGCTCGGCGTCCCACGGGCACCCTCCTGGGCCCCTAAGCCTAAACACCAGCTGTGTGAGCGAAACTATGGCCTTGGTTAGTCTATCGGCATCCATCTTATTTATCGGGAGATTCGGTCTTTTTAGGGACAACCGCATCTTTCATTTGGCTGTTTCCAAGAAATTTCTTCTTCCATTTTTGGTAAAATGACGGGGACATGAGGCCGATCATGGACTGGTAGGAAGTAATGACCAACGGTGCCAACCTTGACTGAGCAATAAACGGAGTCTTCGACGGAACAAAAAAGGTCAGCAATACAATGACGAGATATATAATGATGACACCTTTTGAAATGGCAAGGCCGGCACCCAGAGTTCTATCGGCCCATCCGAAAAAGGCCTTTTTCATTATCACTTTCAGGGTCCAGCCCAAAAGATTGCACAAAACCATGACAATTATGAATATCACTGCGAAGCTTATCATGGGTAGAAAAATACCGGACGGCAGATAGGCCTTCAAGTAGTTTGTCATTTCCGGTTGATAATGATTTGCAAGCCAGACACCCAGGATAACTCCCGCCAGGGAACCTACTTCCATAAAAAAGCCCCGAAATATGCCCCGCACGACTAAAAAAATCATTGTCGCAATTATAATCAGATCAAGCAGATTCATGATGAATTTTTATCAGACCTTTAGCATTTTCGTCAAGGCGAATGTCGTCATCTTGAAAGGCATACAACAGCACAAGATGCCTAAAGAAATCACGGGAAAAATACGGTTGCCTTGAAGATGGATCAGGATCCAACAAGTGCTTGTTCACCGGCCTGGTTTGTGATATCAGTTGATGTTTAAGATCAAATGCATTTTTCCGTGCCATATGGGAAGATCAAAATCAGGCATAACGGCCGTTTTTCATAAAGTTCCGCGCATGATTTTTCAGGAGACTTTTTATGGAAAGGGAAAAAATCGATCTTATTGCCCAGATCAGCCTGGATATCAACGAAGTAAAGGATCTGGATATCCTTCTTGAGAGAGTTTTGACTAATGCACGAAAATTTTTTAATGCCGACGCCGGATCTATCTATTTAAAGCAGAAAGACAAATTGCTTTTCAGTTACACCCAGAACGATACCCTTCAGAAAAGGCTGGGGCCTGACAAAAAACTCGTTTACAACACCTTTTTCATACCCACTAACAACCAGTCCATTGCAGGATACGTTGCCAAAAACCGCGAGGTTGTTAACATCTCCGACGTTTACAAACTGGGTGGTTCAGAGCCCTACAGTTTTGACTCGGATTTTGATGTTATTTCCGAGTATAAGACCCGCTCCATGCTCACTGTTCCCATGACCAACCAGCAAGGCAATGTCCTTGGGGTTATGCAGATCATCAATGCAAAGGATGCTCAAGGAAAAGTAACTTCATTCGATCGTTCCGATGAATCCCTGATCAAGCACTTCGGGGCCAGTGCAGCTCTTGCGGTGGAAAGGGCCCAGATGACCAGGGATATTATTATGCGGATGATCAGCATGGCGGAATTGAGAGATCCAAAGGAAACAGGCGCCCACGTCAATCGGGTGGCAGCTTACTCTGTTGAAATCTATGAAGTATGGTCCCGAAAAAAAAACATCCCCTCCGAAGAAGTCAAGAGACAGAAAGATATACTAAGAATGGCTGCTATGCTACATGACGTGGGCAAAGTGGCAATAAGTGATATGATCCTCAAAAAGCCAGGCAAACTGTTATCGGACGAGTTTGAAATAATAAAGAGCCATTCCTATCTGGGCGCCAGGCTCTTCAAAAATGCAAACTCTGATTTCGATGAAATGGCTGCAGAGGTTGCCCTTACCCACCATGAAAAATGGAATGGAACGGGGTATCCAGGACATATAGATCCCATATCAGAAGAACCCGTTTCCGGCTTTGAAGGTCCGAATGGCAAACCTTTACCTAAACAAGGAGAAGAGATCCCGCTTTTCGGAAGAATCGTTGCGGTGGCGGATGTTTATGATGCATTGACTTCCGTCAGGTGTTACAAAGATATGTGGGAAGAAGATCGGGTACTTGAAGAGATGCACAAAAGTTCCGGAACACACTTTGACCCCGAAATTATTGATGCTTTTTTTTCATGTATAGATGTTATTAAATCTATTGGTGAACGCTATCCCGACGAAGCGGCCCAAAAGCCATAGCAATATCTCCTGTAAAATGATATTGTGCTGTTCATTATATCTCATGACCGAACCCCCTTTTCATTGACAATACACTATTGACAACGGAAATAATTTCCCTTATGCTCATCCGGAAATAGTGAGAAGTGGTGTTCCGCTGGTCAATGAAGATCGAGGTCTATGAGAGAAAGGTGCCAGGCTGTGGCACCTGTACAGCAACTCAAACATTTTTTGAAAGGAGAGAATTATGAAACGTCTAATTCTTCTTGTATTTGCAGTAGGCATGTTCAGTTTAGCAATATACAGCCCGGTACCCGCTTACGCCGGCGATCCAGGTGTCAGAATCGGAGTGCTCGTCTGTGAGGCGATTCCCGGCTCAGGGTACAACCTCCTCGTTACCTCTAAGGTTGATATAAAATGTACATTTGAAGATGCCGCGGGTAATAAGGAATACTACATAGGTGAGACAGGCATCGGCCTCGGCGTAAACCTGAGCTTCAAGACAAAACAGAGGATTGCTTTCACTGTTCTCAGTTTAACGTCGGACTACAAAATCGGCTCCTATGCCCTTGCCGGAAAATATATTGGCGGGAAGGCATCTGCCGCCCTGGGCGTTGGTGGTGGCGTGGCCGCCCTCGTTGGTGGAGGTGCAAAGAATTTCTCCCTGCAGCCGTTGGCCCTGGAAGGATGTGAGGGTGTTGGCGTAACAGGCGGACTCGGTTACCTGTATATCGAGCCTGATCCCAGATATAGACGTTAATAAAACCGGCTCCGGAAGTTACGGCTGCTAAAAATTAATCTTACCTGAGACAAATCGGGACAGCTGTGCGAAAGACATCTGCCCCTGATATAAAACTGTAAGATTCAAGGCGGTTGAAATCTCTTTCTTCAACCGCCTTTTGTTTTGCTTTCCCCTCGTCAGCCTCCTATTTCCGACAGACTGTCATTTCCTTATTTGCAATGGGTTGAAACGCGTATTGTGATCATACACATCTATACCATCATGGCGCTTCAGGAATCCCACTGAAATATACGTCAAAGGCGTGGCTGCGGCTTCATAGGCGGTTTTAATGAGCCACTGGGTAATGACTGCTACAGCCAAGGCCTTTGATGGAATGGCTCCTGCAAATGCCAGCGTGATGAAAACCATGGAATCAAGACCTTGGCCCACAAGTGTGGAACCTATTGTTCGCATCCACAGCCATCGACCACGTGTAGCTATCTTCATTTTGGCCATGACAAAGGCATTAAAAAACTCTCCGATCAGATAGGCACAAAAAGAGGCTATAAGCAGCCTGGGGGTAAAGCCCAAAATACGTTCATAGGCGAGTTGTGCATCCCAGAAGGATGCGGGAGGGAGGACCTTGCCCAGCCAGATCGCAAAGACCACTATAAAATTACAAAAAAACCCGAGCCATATTACCCTCCTGGCCTGAGCATAACCGTAGACCTCTGTAAGGATGTCACCGCTAATGTAACTGACGGGAAATATGAGAATGCCTGCCGGCAAAACTAACCCAAAAACATTTATCAATTTTACTGAAATGATATTGGCCGTTACCAGACACGTCACAAATATTGCAACCACGAAAACGAACCAGTGAGAATAACAAAGGTTCTTATCTGCTATCCGTTGTTCCCGTCTTGTTGTTGAACTCATCAATTTCTCCTAAAGCCGGGGATATTATGTCCCTCTCATTTTAAATTCCCATATGATCGTGAGGAGCTTTTCCCGCCGAGTGCCGGTGGTAGTGACTGTGCAGGTCGGCTGAAACTCCATCATATACTATAATACCGTTTTGTATGCTATAAATTTCATCTGTGGTGCGGGCGAGAAAGTCATATTCATGGGACACAATGATGCAACTTATATTAAGGCTGTTCAAGATATGGATGATCCTCTTGCTTGTGTCCTCGTCAAGGCCGGTGGTTGGTTCGTCCAAAAGAAGTACCTCAGGATGCATGACCAGCACCGTTGCCAGTGCCACCAATTTTTTTTCACCGCCAGACAGCTTGTGGGTCAGCCGGTCCGCAAAGCCCTCTAAGTTTAGGTCTTTGAGGATTTTCAGGGACATTTTATGGGCCTCCTTTGGCTTTTTGCCAAGGTTCAGCGGTCCAAATGCCACATCCTCTAAGACCGTTGGACTGAAAAGCTGGTCATCTGCATTCTGGAAGAGAAAGCCCACTTTCTGCCTTACAATTCTGAAATCTTTTTCCGTTTCCACGAGTTTTCCGAAGATCCGGACCGTACCTGATGACGGTTTCAAGAGCCCCATGATGATGTGTAAAAAGGTGGTCTTGCCGCTCCCGTTGGGACCGATGAGACCTAACTTCTCCCCTCTCCTGAGTTTGAACTGTAAGCTGTCCAGCACGGACGCGCCGTTCGGATAGGAAAAGCAGACGTTTTCCAATTGGATCACCATGATATTTTCACCCATTCCAAGAACGCCAGCCCAATAACAGCAATTGCCATAAAGGCCGACCAGATCAAATCCTGCCGGGAGAAGGAAAATTCTCTAAGACAGTAGAATTTGCCTTTAAAGCCGCGGCAGAGCATTGCGTTGTGCACCCTTTCGGCTCGGGCAGAGGCCCGGACAAAAAGCATTCCAATTAGATATGCGTATGTCCGGTACGTGTGCAAGTTGTTTCCGGGATGAAAACCTCGTATCTTTGCCGCCTTTACAAGCCTCTGATACTCCTGCTCTATGACAAACATGTACCTGTAAGTCAAAATAAAAAAGTATACGAGCTTTTCAGGAATATACAGCCGGTTCAAGGCATACCCCAATGTGGCGATGGATGTGGATGCTACCAAGGTGATAAACACCAAAAGGATGGCATTTGACTTGAGCGTGATCCTTGCTGAGACATTCAATCCCTCGCGGGTCACGGCAAACGGCCCTAAATAAAACAGGGCCTCGCCTTCAAAAGTCAGGGGCAACACCAGCCAGAAAAGAACAATCAGCCCGTTAACAAGCACTACTCTTTTGGTAACTTCCCGGATATTCAACCGGGCCAGGCCGATCAGCAGGAAAGATAAAACAAGGGCAGCGAACAGGGGCAAAAACCCCTCCGAAAGCGCCACAATAAAGGAATAGAGCGTTGCGAAAAGGATCTTAAGTCTTGGGTCGAGACGGTGGATCTGGGTGTGACCGGCTGTAAAAGATTCCTGTATCATCAGGCCGATGCGTCCGCCTCTTTGGGTTCCGCTCCGGTGGATTTGTTACGATAATTAAAATAGGCGGCGACACCCATCAAACCTAAGATATAGCCAATACCGCCTAATATTTCGACAAGGGATATACCGTGCTCCCTTGATTCGGCCAACATTTTCATGACCGGCTTGAGTTTCTTGTCCAATGCCTTTTCCACTGCCATCTGGATTTCTCCCGGGCTGACCCTGTATACCAATGCCGACGGGGTCTGCCTGTCCGGTTCCTTTATGGCGATTTCCTTAGATGTTGTAGCTCCGGTTTGTCCGGCGGCCACCGCCTGGATTTCATCCAACGGAATCGTCCACTCGCCTCGATGACCCATGCCTGCCAGAAGGACGATCTTCATTCCCGTCTTTTTCGGCACTTTGAAAGAAAATTCTCCTTTATTATCAGTCTTTCCCTTCAGGAGTTGATTTCCGTCTAAGTCATAGACTATAATCTCCCCACCCTTGACCCTTCTGCCTCCGCTGAATTTGCTTTCTGTATAGACGGTATCCCCGTCCACCCAGGCAAAGATTACGGCCTTATGGGCACCTGCAGGACCGGCAGCAATAAGAATGAAAAAAATAAAAATAATAAGGACGAGAATACCTTTTCTCCACCCATGTCCTTTAATCAAAGTACGACCAGGCATATTACACCCCCTGATGGCATATCATAAGTTAATCCTTCCCAACATCTCCCTGCCCTTTATCAATGTTAACTTTATTTGAAATTGCAGCAGGAACTGGAGAAGGAGGTTTTGTGTCAGATTTCTCGCCAGAATATGAGGGGAGCAGGGTTGGCTGGACCTTTTTTAAAAACGCCACGCATAAAGCCGTAATAATGCCTTCAATGATCATCACGGGAATATGAGTGACCACCAACAAAGATGAGACCTTTAAAAATTCTTCTTCCGTAAAAAATAACGCAAGTCCAACCATAATGACGCCCAGGAAAACCGAAAAGGCCCCGCAGGCAAAAGCCGCCAAGAGTGCAATAAAATTCTTTTTGTGCAGCATGCGGCTAAACAGATAATAGCACAAAACAGCCGGCAGGGCCATATTGACAGTATTGACCCCTAAGGTCGTGATACCCCCGAACTGGAAGAGGATGGCCTGTAGCGTCAAAGCCACAAGAATGGCGGGAAAGGCCCCCCATCCTAAAATTAAGCCCACGAGGCCGTTAAGGATTAGGTGAACGCTTGAAGGTCCGACAGGCACATGGACCAGCGAAGCCACAAAAAACGAAGCTGAAAGAATACCAGCTTGCGGGATCTGGTCATAGTCCAGTTTTTTCAGACCGATAGCGGTTCCTGCCGCAGCAAGTGCAATGCCTGTGAACAGAACCGGCCCGGACAAAACCCCTTCAGAAATATGCATGAAAAACAGCCCCTATATTTTGGCCGCCCCCGGATCTTTGATCCAGAGGTGGCCGCGGTTTGAAACAAAGTATGTTTCATTATGCAAGTCCATTTAAAACTCTATGCCCAGTTTTGCAAACCACTCATTCAGACTTTCATCCACTCCATTGGGGTTTCCAGGCTCAACCTCAT
>CAZIXY010000061.1:0-13428 GCA_964543315.1 uncultured Desulfobacteraceae bacterium
GAAGACTGAAGGCTGAAGTATTTTAACCATCTCGCAACGACCGAATCAAGCCATTCAATACCTTCTCGGTCTCGACTACCTTTGGTTCAATCAGAGATGAATCCTCGTTGGACAAGAAGCCCAAACGCTGAAATTCCCTGACAGCCTTCCTCTATCTTCAGTCTTCAGTCTTCAGTCTAAACACCTTTCGTTCGACCTTGAGGCGGCACGACTTGAGCCGTTCGGCCCTGAGCTCACAGCCGAAGGGCTCGCCGACAAGTCTCTCGACAGGCAGCCTGACTACGTGAGTATTCACAATACAAGTATTCTTACAAGGGCTCACGAAATTTTAAAATACGAATTGAACGATACAATAATCTTTTAAAATTTAAAAGAAAATATCATCATTATTCCTGGATAGATAAAAGGTGGGTTCGGAGTAAAACCATCTCCGATTGACTTCTGAAGTAGAAAAAACAGGTGGATAAATATTTTTTGTTGACATTGCTGTTGTATTTTTCTATATTGTTGTCCAGATGGACAACAGAATCTTAAAAAACAACAATGAAAATCAAATCTCAAATAATTGAGTCCCTAAAGAAAAAAATGGAGGAGCTAATCCCCATTCGAGGGCTTAGATTTTATTTTGAGCCGCAATCCTCTTTGGGAGAAAATTGGCATCCCGATTTTATAGCCCAAGTTTCTTTTAAAAATAAGCAATTCAAAATACTTGGGGTATTAATATACCAGCAAGGCCTTTCTGTTTTTAAAGAAAAGATGTCACTTTTAAAATTGCACGCCAGTCATGATAGAGACTCAGTTCCAATGATTGTGGCGCAATATTTAAGTCCCGAGAAAAGAAAACAATGTCAAAACGCCGGTGTCAATTTTTTAGACCTATGCGGGAATATATTCCTGGAATATGACAGTTTGTACATAGAACGTATCGGCTTTCCCAACCGTTTTCCCGAAAAAAGAAGGGGTAGAAGGCCTTTTTCTGACAAGGCTTCACTAATTCTAAGAGCAATTTTTTCGAATAAGGAAAAGCTGTGGGGCGTTCGGGAGCTTGCTCAATCCGTAGGCCTTGACCCTGGTTTTGTTTCAAGAATGGCACGGGAACTTGAAACAAGAAACTATGTTTCCCGTGTAGATTACAAACTCAAACTGCGAGATCCTAAAAGTATCTTAGAGGATTGGGTTCGTGAATATGATTATAAGAAAAATCAAGAAGTTAGATATTTTTGTTTAGGAAAAAGTCCAAATGAAATAATAGACAAGGTAAATGATGCTAATGTTCCGGAAAAAATTCAGTATGCGTTCGGGCTTCATGCAGGTTCTAACCTTGTGTCTCCATATGCTGTGTATAATGAGGTTCACATTTACGTCTCAAGCCAAGACACCGTCGACTGGTTTACAGATAAATTGAAGTTAAAAGAAGCTCAGGAAGGAGCCAATTTTGTGTTTTTGCTGCCCTATTACAAACATTCGGTCTTTTATGACAGACAAAATATTCGAAGTTTATGGGTCGTTTCGGACCTCCAACTCTATCTTGATCTTTACAACTACCCAATTCGGGGTCTGGAACAAGCTGAGCATCTATATGAGAAGCGGCTGAGAAAAATAATCGAAAGTTGATAGCTTCCATGCCTGAAGAATTTAAAGCCGGGTTTTTAAAGGCCCTATGGATTCTTAAAGACTACTTGTCCGTAATTGTTATTGGCGGCGGATGGATCCCTTTTCTTTATTATCATTATCTTCTTTCCGACAAATCGAAGGAGCCCATACGGACCAGGGACATTGACCTGTTTGTCAATGTGAATCTTCCTGTAATCGGTGATAAAACTGTGGACCAGTTGCTTTTGGAAGCAGGCTTTGAGCCAAAGTTCAAAAGCCCGGATACACCTCCAGTAATACACTATGAGGGAACTATCGATGGACATGAAATTGAAATAGAATTTCTAACGGAACAGAAAGGGGCCAAAGAGGATGTTGCAATTGAAGTCCAAAAGGGTCTCCATGCTGAAGCCTTAAGATTTGTTTCGATTCCAATCAACAACGCTATTGAAGTGACAATAGATGATTTTAGGATTGGAGAAAAACCTCGCCCCCTTAAAGTTAAAGTGCCTTCCCCTGAAGCCTATATATTTCATAAGGGATTAGTTTTTCAACGGCGCACTAATAAGCAAAAAAAAGCAAAGGACCTTTATTATATTTTTGACATCCTGGCAAACTGTCCTGAGCTTAGAGACGGGATAATAAAAGGACTAAAAGAATTAGAAAAAGCCTATGCAACCTGGGTTTCACGTTTTATCAGAAATTTAGAGGAGAATTTCTCGAATCTGACATCTGATGGGATTATAATGGTTTTTAGCCAGCGTTCAGCCGCTGCTTTTCCTGAATTAAATAATGAGCAATTCAAACAATATATATTTGGTGTTTTTCAAGAATTTATTGAAGAGTTGAGCACCTCTTGACCTGATAAAGTGGTGCAGGAAAAACTGGTTTCCTACAAAATACCCCAGTACATAGAATTCAGGGACATGCTTCCAAAATCGAAGGTTGGCAAACTCCTGAGGCGTGAAATCCGCAGCGAAGAAAAAAGAAGGGCAGAAACGTAAAAATCGCGTTATCAAGCAGCCGACAACCATCACCATTTTTCACTATTCCTTTCCGTCCCATATATTACCCAAAACAGCCCGCCACACTGACGGCGGATTTATCCGCCGTCTTTCTGGCGGATCTACGACCTTAGGCAGAAATGGGTAAAGTTAGGGGCACAAAGCAAGGTACTTTGGTACCGGGGAATGGTTCCTATTACACTCCTACCCCAAATCGGGGCTTACTCCTTAATAACATCTACAAATACTTAGCATAGTCCGACACCATTCCCATTCCAAATTCTATGTATTAATCACCAAGCAGTAACAGCAACCACGGCATGGCTCTTTCAGTGACAACCTTCAATGCAAAGGCATCCAGATTGGCACCTTCGGGAATCCCGGATGAATTCACACATACCCCGTCTAAGTTGACGCCGTCCGGGATACTATTTAAGGAACCATCGAAATACATGCTGAACGTGGAAGCGGAATACATGATAAGATCCCGATCCTCGTATGTAGTTGCCCCTAATTCAACAGTGACGTCCAGGGACAAGACTATGCTCCCGTCACCAAGCACGGTAGCTGCGTCAATCCTGGCCCCGGCGGGTATGCCTGCGGCTGCGCCGTCAAAGAGCTTTGAAAAATTAGATCCATCATAGCTGATAATGTCCCTCTCCGTATAGGCACTGCCGTCTAGGTCGGTTGGCACGTCCACGGAAAATATCCTGTTGTCCCCTGAAAAACCAAATGAGACCACGTTCACACCATCAGGTATGCCTATGGCCGAGCCGTCAAGGTAGGAAGAAAAGGATGAATTGCCATAGGACACGATATCCCTGTCATCGTATGGGCTCCCTCCCATGTCCGCAGGTATGTCCGTGGAGAGGTAGATTTGCGCCCGGCACGGAGATGCGGCCGTGGCCGTGAGGAACGCCACAATAAGGAGAAGGAACATGACCCTTATTATCTTCTGTCCGGCTTTCATAGTACATCCTCCTTCAAGCTTAGGGGTTCCAGTTGGCATTATCCCCGCTAATGGGCATGTGGTTGTTGGAGCCTCCGTTGTTGAATTGCCCGCTGGTGTTGTTGCTGGCCGTGTTCTTGATGGCATAGTTATTAGAACTCACCAGGGTCAGGCCATATTCCCCATTATTTTTCAGGTTATTACATTCGATGCAGGTTCTTTGTCCGCCTTGAATGCCATCACCAGTGTTCTCATAAGCCGTGCAGTTGGTTATTATGGTGGCATACTGGGCATAAATGCCATCTTCGTGGTTAGCTCTAACCGTGCAATTGGTTATGGTGGAATTATTGGCATAAATGCCTGAACCAGTCCCGATCTCTTCCCCCGGGCCGATTATTGCATGGCCGTTGAGATCGATTGTGACGTTGTCGGCATCTATGGTGATGGCATTTGCAGACGTGGAGGATACGTTCAGGTTGCTGGTGAGCACGTAGCTCCCGGATGAGCTTATGGTTATGGGAAAGGTGGTGGACGATGTCTGGCCGATCTTGATCTGGCCGTCCGCACAAAACACGGAAAAAGGAACTGCCACCACTGCCACTACGGTTAAAAGGCCCAATAACAATTTAAACTTAACTTCGACATTTTTTACCCTCCTTTATGGAAAATCTTTCGTATCTACGCAGCTATTTAGGTTGAAGACTGAAGGCTGAAGTATTTTAACCATCTCGCAACGACCGAATCAAGCCATTCAATACCTTCTCGGTCTCGACTACCTTTGGTTCAATCAGAGATGAATCCTCGTTGGACAAGAAGCCCAAACGCTGAAATTCCCTGACAGCCTTCCTCTATCTTCAGTCTTCAGTCTTCAGTCTAAACACCTTTCGTTCGACCTTGAGGCGGCACGACTTGAGCCGTTCGGCCCTGAGCTCACAGCCGAAGGGCTCGCCGACAAGTCTCTCGACAGGCAGCCTGACTACGTGAGTATTCACAATACAAGTATTCTTACAAGGGCTCACGAAATTTTAAAATACGAATTGAACGATACAATAATCTTTTAAAATTTAAAAGAAAATATCATCATTATTCCTGGATAGATAAAAGGTGGGTTCGGAGTAAAACCATCTCCGATTGACTTCTGAAGTAGAAAAAACAGGTGGATAAATATTTTTTGTTGACATTGCTGTTGTATTTTTCTATATTGTTGTCCAGATGGACAACAGAATCTTAAAAAACAACAATGAAAATCAAATCTCAAATAATTGAGTCCCTAAAGAAAAAAATGGAGGAGCTAATCCCCATTCGAGGGCTTAGATTTTATTTTGAGCCGCAATCCTCTTTGGGAGAAAATTGGCATCCCGATTTTATAGCCCAAGTTTCTTTTAAAAATAAGCAATTCAAAATACTTGGGGTATTAATATACCAGCAAGGCCTTTCTGTTTTTAAAGAAAAGATGTCACTTTTAAAATTGCACGCCAGTCATGATAGAGACTCAGTTCCAATGATTGTGGCGCAATATTTAAGTCCCGAGAAAAGAAAACAATGTCAAAACGCCGGTGTCAATTTTTTAGACCTATGCGGGAATATATTCCTGGAATATGACAGTTTGTACATAGAACGTATCGGCTTTCCCAACCGTTTTCCCGAAAAAAGAAGGGGTAGAAGGCCTTTTTCTGACAAGGCTTCACTAATTCTAAGAGCAATTTTTTCGAATAAGGAAAAGCTGTGGGGCGTTCGGGAGCTTGCTCAATCCGTAGGCCTTGACCCTGGTTTTGTTTCAAGAATGGCACGGGAACTTGAAACAAGAAACTATGTTTCCCGTGTAGATTACAAACTCAAACTGCGAGATCCTAAAAGTATCTTAGAGGATTGGGTTCGTGAATATGATTATAAGAAAAATCAAGAAGTTAGATATTTTTGTTTAGGAAAAAGTCCAAATGAAATAATAGACAAGGTAAATGATGCTAATGTTCCGGAAAAAATTCAGTATGCGTTCGGGCTTCATGCAGGTTCTAACCTTGTGTCTCCATATGCTGTGTATAATGAGGTTCACATTTACGTCTCAAGCCAAGACACCGTCGACTGGTTTACAGATAAATTGAAGTTAAAAGAAGCTCAGGAAGGAGCCAATTTTGTGTTTTTGCTGCCCTATTACAAACATTCGGTCTTTTATGACAGACAAAATATTCGAAGTTTATGGGTCGTTTCGGACCTCCAACTCTATCTTGATCTTTACAACTACCCAATTCGGGGTCTGGAACAAGCTGAGCATCTATATGAGAAGCGGCTGAGAAAAATAATCGAAAGTTGATAGCTTCCATGCCTGAAGAATTTAAAGCCGGGTTTTTAAAGGCCCTATGGATTCTTAAAGACTACTTGTCCGTAATTGTTATTGGCGGCGGATGGATCCCTTTTCTTTATTATCATTATCTTCTTTCCGACAAATCGAAGGAGCCCATACGGACCAGGGACATTGACCTGTTTGTCAATGTGAATCTTCCTGTAATCGGTGATAAAACTGTGGACCAGTTGCTTTTGGAAGCAGGCTTTGAGCCAAAGTTCAAAAGCCCGGATACACCTCCAGTAATACACTATGAGGGAACTATCGATGGACATGAAATTGAAATAGAATTTCTAACGGAACAGAAAGGGGCCAAAGAGGATGTTGCAATTGAAGTCCAAAAGGGTCTCCATGCTGAAGCCTTAAGATTTGTTTCGATTCCAATCAACAACGCTATTGAAGTGACAATAGATGATTTTAGGATTGGAGAAAAACCTCGCCCCCTTAAAGTTAAAGTGCCTTCCCCTGAAGCCTATATATTTCATAAGGGATTAGTTTTTCAACGGCGCACTAATAAGCAAAAAAAAGCAAAGGACCTTTATTATATTTTTGACATCCTGGCAAACTGTCCTGAGCTTAGAGACGGGATAATAAAAGGACTAAAAGAATTAGAAAAAGCCTATGCAACCTGGGTTTCACGTTTTATCAGAAATTTAGAGGAGAATTTCTCGAATCTGACATCTGATGGGATTATAATGGTTTTTAGCCAGCGTTCAGCCGCTGCTTTTCCTGAATTAAATAATGAGCAATTCAAACAATATATATTTGGTGTTTTTCAAGAATTTATTGAAGAGTTGAGCACCTCTTGACCTGATAAAGTGGTGCAGGAAAAACTGGTTTCCTACAAAATACCCCAGTACATAGAATTCAGGGACATGCTTCCAAAATCGAAGGTTGGCAAACTCCTGAGGCGTGAATTCCGCAGCGAGGAAAAAAGAAGGGCCGAAACGTAAAAATCGCGTTATCACATAGCCGACACCATCACCTTTTTTCACCATTCCTTTCCGCCCAATTTATTACCCAAAACAGTCCGCCTCAAAAACGGCGGATTTATCCGCCGTCTTTCTGGCGGATCTGCGACCTTAGGCTGAAATGGGTAAATTAGAGACTCAAAGCAAGGTCCTTTGGGCCTGGAATAAGGATTTTATTCGCCCGTCATCAGTAGCAGCAGAATAGCCTCGATCGCCTGGGCCGCGCGATCATACGGGTCACCCATATGGACCCGGCCGTATCCATATATCGTGTCCCAGCCGGGATCCCCTAAATCTTTGGCTCTATCTTGAAGATATCTTTGAACTCGTGTCAAAGAAAAATTGGGATAGTCTCCCATGACCAGGGCGGTCGCTCCGGCTACATGTGGGGTGGCTGCGGATGTTCCGGGGAAGCCTGTCACTCCGTATGACACTGTCGAGACATTGGCATAACCGGCCAGGTTGGGTTTTTTAGCAGTGGCGGCCTGTGCAGTGCCTCCCGGACCGTCCCTCGGCCCCTCGGAACTGTATGACTCCTGGGCATAAGGATCATTCACGTCAACCGCAGTCACAGTCACGGCGTCTGAGGCTTCGCACAGGCCGCCGGACAGACTGCGCGGGGTCTTGAAATGCCTGAGACGGTCCCAGTAAAACGGCGTGAAAAGATCCAGGTTAACGAGATCCTTCTCGCCATGCCCGAACCATCCGATAAAGACCCCGTAATAAGTAGGGTCTCCGGTCGATTTGTAGTTTAGTACTTCCTCGGTCGGCTCTTGATCGTACCAGCCAGTTTGAGGATTATTGGCTTGGGCCACGCACATCCAATCTTCCTCATCCGGGTCGTATCTCGCCAGCCAAAGGACATAGTCGGTCGTCGGCCCGTCCCAGTTATCTTTCCACCGGAGGTAGGTTTCTATGCTTACACCGGACTCAATTAGATCACAGCTATCCGGGAATGTCCCATCCTGGCCGAAACAATTGATAACACTGACGCCATCACCCCATATATTGTACGTGATATCGGTTCCGCCCCACTCTCCCTGAAGCGGGTCGAAAACGCCCCCCCAGTGAAGCCGGCGGTCGTTTCCGGCCGAAGCAACAAACAGCATGCCATTGTGACGGGCACGTGTGACCTGTTCGGCAAGAATCACGTCAGGGGTTTCGCCGTCGCCGGCATCCAGATTGTACCATCCAATTGAGGCGGAGACTACTTTCACGCCCTGATCAAGGAACCATGTGACCGCCTCTTCAATATCATCTGGCTCGTCAACCTTTGCGAAATACAGCTCGGCCATGGGGGCGATATCATGAATAATTTCCGCGCACGCGGTCCCGTGTTTAACGCCGCCGTCCACCTCAGCCTGACCTTCGCCCTCCACAAAGTTGTTGACCGTGACAACTGATGGCAACTCGGTTCCTTTCAGGGCATTATACCCTTCAAACCCGAAGTCAATAACACCTACCTTTATCCCCTGCCCTTTGAGGTCTGCGAAGTGCCAGGCCGGGACGTTCATAATCGGCAGGGCTTCGGAGGTAACCGTTCCCTGGGTTGGTTGGAACACCCTGTCCGGAGGCTGCGGAGGGACGAACGGACGTCTGGGCCGGCGTATTCGGGAAATTGCATTCTCTGCTGCCACGGCTTCCAGGGCGGTTACTGGGAGCCAGCACCTCAGGCGTCTTTTCCTGCTGAGGGAGGTTTTGAGGCCTTCAGCGCCCGCTTTCCGCAGGATCTCGGCTGCCTCGTCCCAGTGATCGGGTTTGGCCAGGACAAGGACCCAGATCTTATCATTTTTTACCTTTAGCCCGAGGGATCTCGCCAGGTCCGAGGCGGCTTCGGGTTTTTGTTTGACCTCGTGAGAAAGCTTGCTCAACGCAGAGTCAAGCTTTGGATTTCTAAAGTGCTGCATTGCGGAGGCAGCCTGTGGCAGCGGAGCAATGTCGCTGAGCCGCATTCCCACCAGTGAACGCTTTACTTTGCAGGAATCTTCCGCGGCAAAACAGGGCCTATGAATCACGCAAATGAAAAAATTGCCGGCAATGCAAAAATCAACGGTCGAATACGTGTGAAATACAACATATTATCCCCCTTGATTTCATTTCCTTTTTCTGTTTTTGACATATTATATTTCGAGCCGCATTTTTTTATAGACATCAATCAGGGTTGAATCATCCAGTGCAGCTTCAAACTGCTTTAGCCAATCAATGATGTATTGGTCATCGAGCGCATCGCCCTGGCAGTCGATAATACCCTCAAAGTCCCGGGAATCGGAAGCCCTCGTTGATAACATCTTGTAAATTATAAGATCCTCGGCTGTGCAGACTTTGATAGTTACGCTGGATTCAATCTCAATTTTTTGGGCCCTCTCAATCACCTTACAATCAAACAGGGTGTCAGATAGATGTATATCTATTCTTATGCCATAGGTGTCGTGAACAAATAAAATCCCGTTCTTTTTTAGCATCTCAAGGGGCTCGTCCCAAAAAGGCTTGTACTCTGTTCCCAAAGCATTTAGAAGTTTGCCGGCTTCATCCCGGCTTAACAGCACCTTAACATCAATATCCTGGGTCAGTCGTGGTTCACCCCAAACAGCTACTGCCACGCCGCCGATTACGGCATAGTCGATCTGGCTGGCAATCATGCATTCATGAAAATATTTTAGTGATGTATATAACTTTGACATATCCTATTTCTGCGGATGACTTATAGCTGTCATTCTTTTTTGAAGTTCAATTTTTTCAGACATGCGTTTGGCCTCAAAGATGGGTTCAGTATCTTTTAACCTCTGCTCGAAAACTTCATAGAGTTCGGCTAACGAATCCAGCTTGTTCTTCAGGGGTATGTGGAGTTCTTGTCGAATTTTTTTCTTCTCGCGTGCAATAATCTGGCCCTGTTTACGGGCCCAGCTCAAATCTTGCATGGATTGCCTCCTTGACACGTTCAGTCAGTTTTTTCTCTCTTGCATCCATTTCACGTGCACCAATTGGTAATATACTCCCATCCTTCTTTATAATAAATAAGTAACCTCTTCAAGAATGCTGTCCCTGATCAAGGGCTTCAGGGCATTTTTCGTTACAAGATCGACCTCCCGTTCCAGGAGAGTTATTCGGAGTTACACATTTACGTTTAAAAGACAATTGATCCGATTCGACCAGTGAAGCTCCCCGCCCACAGGGCGGGGCTTCACGGATAGCCGAGGCTTTCCAGCCTCGGCGAAAATGTGTTGCGGGACAAGAATGTCCCGCCTATCAAATTTAATATTCGCTTCATTCATCCCCGTCCACAGGACAGGGCATTCTGAAGCATTTTCGTAAAATAATCGGCAAATAAAGTTAACAAGTATGGGCCACGCTAACCTTATCTTCTTGATATGTCAAGGAATATTCGCAAATAGCAACTGGCATGGCAGGGGGCAACCACACGGTGTCTGGTATGATCTGAACTCCGGATTATCTATAGTATGAGCATAAAGAGATTCATAAAATTGAGCATCATCATGCCAGGAATTATTCAAAAATCAAGGCCAGATTAATGCACCGCAAAAGACCAGTGCAAAACTGGTATTAGTGGAGGGATATAAGGTGGTCTGCCTAGCGCAAGCCGGCCAGAAGGTCAGGGAAGGATTGGGCCGGTTATCCACAGCCGATTCACATAACCCTGATGTTCAGGGAAGGATCTTAGAATCCAATTCACCTTTGAAGACAAAAGACAATGCGGGCCGAGATTATATAGCCGGGCATGAAAAAAGGCAGAAACGGATTAGGACTACTTACGCGTCTGGCCAGGATATTGAAGATTAATAGCAATGCTCTTGAAAATCTATCCGATAAAGCGGAAAAGGCCATTCTTGCAACTGGCCGATACCTCGGAGAGGGGTTTGATGATGAAAGACTCGATACACTTTTCTTAACCCTGCCGATATCGTGGCGGGGGACCCTTGCCCAGTATGCCGGCCGGCTCCACCGAACACATCACTTGAAAAATGAAGTAGTGATATACGATTACGTTGATACTGAAGTTCCGATGCTACTGAAAATGTATGAAAGAAGGCTTACGGGTTATCGAGCAATAGGGTATGAGATTGCTGGGTAATTAAGTGAGATCGGCGATAGGATCTTCGCTAGTTCACCGATCAGAACCCACATTCATTCAGGAATTTAAAAGATTTTTAAAAAACCAGAAATGAAAAGATTAGATTTTTTAATCAGGAAAAAGAGTAATCTTCTCTACGGATGAATCAATGTATTCATTTGCGGGGATTTTTGCAGGTAACCGCTGATGAGAATCCTGGTTTTTATGATTTTTTATGACAAATCCCCGCAAATTATCACGCAGCAAGTATTCGGTATTGTTGGAATTGGCTGATATTATTGGGGAATTCAAAATGGGATAAGGTGCCGTTCACGCCGGAGGTCGCGACCTTGTGCGCCTCAGGCGCATCCCTCGCCCTTTGGGCGGGATCTAAGGACGAGCTTCTCGTCGTCTCCGCCCCAATAACAGATAGGCCAATTATTTTTTGATTGATCTTTTTTTGCTGACCGCAGACGGCTGAACGCTAACTGCTGAGTAGCTCTATAGAACGTCCCGCCCGAAAGGGGGAAGGTGGCGAGAACGGGTTATTTGCCTTAAATTCCATACGTTACCCCCGGACACAACGAACACAGTATGGGGTACTCTTGGGATAACTGAGTATGTAGCCGCCGTCAAACATCACGATCCATGCGCAGTGCGTTTTGGGCGCGAAGGTCGTTGAAGACCAGTAACTCAAGGTATCCCGAAAAGGAAGCTCTTGGCGCATAGTCGGACGTGATTTGTCATAGAGAATGCTTCGGTCGAGCAACGTTTCCAGTTCCGCCGCGGTCGGCAAACGCCAATCGTCTTTCCCATCAAGTGAAAGTGATTTTGCATATTCCAAAGCGTCGTTCCAGCTCATCTCTCCCGGAGATTCGTACTCCCATTCCAGGCCGGTCTTTTGATCTTCCCAGGTAACCGCTTTTCGTTTCCCGGATGCACACCCTTCTACTGTTTTGTTCTCGGGGCCTCTTAACGCTTCATCGGACAATTTCTTTGGATACAATAACGGCATTTTACGCGTTCAATTTAATTCAATTACCATGTCATTTTTCTCATTCCCCTTTGGGACACGTTGCCTCGCCCCCCCATGCGATACAGTGTGAGGGGCAGACCAAACTGCATGCAGGCTCCTCCCCTATTTCGAGTCTCTCACAACAGAGATCGCATTTGACGGCCAGTTCTCGATCCCCATCATACTGCATTGCTCCGTATGGACAGGCTTCCACACATTCCTTGCACCCCGTACAAAGCTCCTCATTGATAAGGACTATCCCACGATCGTCTTTGGCGATCGCCTCAACAGGACATGCCTCTCCACAGGGCGTGGGATCGTCACAGTGGTGGCAGTAGACCGGGATAAAGCGTGGGGATTCTTCGATGACCTTGACCAATCGCGGCCCTACACCAAGCCCGTGTTCCTGTTTGCAGGCAATCTCACAGGCATGACACCCGTTGCAATCTTCTTCAAAGAAATAGAGTGATATTTTTTGCATGTTGTCCCTCCTACTCGTCTTCACAGGGAGATATGTTACACAGACAGACTCGCACATTGGTAGAGCCCATATTGTGGTCACATGTCTCAAAGGCATTGTCGGTCAGGATATTGGCATTGGATATTTCCCAGCCATGTCCCGGCTCTTTTATCTCCGGGAACCACCACCCGTGCTCTGATGTCACCACCCTGGGATCGATGCCGTCATAGAATTTTACCCGCTGTTTTATGCGCCCCCGCGGCGATTCTATGTAAATCCATTGCCCGTCCTCGATACCGTGTTTTTTGGCGGTCTCAGGATGAACTTCAACTATAGGATCGGGCCTGATTTCCCTCAGCACCGGGATCATTCGGCCTGCTGAATGGAAAAAGGTCGGGGTTCGAAGTCCTGCATTGAAGATATAGGGGTATTGCTTCGCCACCTCAGGAGTGGAATACGGGCTCTCAGGAACCTCTACATATTTTGGGAGAGGATCACGCCCCCATTTCTCTAAAATGGTTGACCATAACTCCAGTTTCCGGGTAGGAGTGGAAAACCCCCTCTGCTTATATTTATGATAAACCATTTCACCCTGCAGGTAGCCTTTCTCTTTAAATTCCTCAAAGGTCAAGCCTGCGGGTTCGAGGAGATAATCCAGGGCATCCTCTACCGTATCCCACCATTCCTGACCCATCCGTTTTCCGAGCTCCTGGAAGATCTTGTGGTCCTGCCATGCCTCTCCGACCTCGCAACACTTCTGTCTGGCGAACACATAGCCGTGGCGTTTCCAGTTATCAGCCACATGGTTTTGTTCCAACCAGGTACCGGCTGGCAAAAAAATATCGGCCAGTTCCGCGGTGGGGGTCATGAAATGATCGATGACCACCAGGAATCCAATTTTTTTCAGGGCCTCATAGGCCTCTCTGGCATTGGCTCTGGATACCACCGGGTTGGTACCGCATAGCAACCCAGCCTTAAGCTGATACGGTTCTCCGTACACGATGGAATCCCCTGCCTTTTTGGGAT
>CAZIXY010000062.1:0-13343 GCA_964543315.1 uncultured Desulfobacteraceae bacterium
AATCGCCGGATACGTGACCCGTATGTCCGGTGATGTGGGAGGGGCGCTCAGCGATAGGCGTCCCTATCCCTATAGCTTCAGCGATAAATATCTTTTCGGTGACCAATTTTCACGACCCATATAGTAAATTCATCATTCTGAATTGAATAGACGATCCGGTATCGTCCCTGCCGTAGGCGATACCTTTCTTGTCCGGTCAATTTTTCGCTGCCTGGAGGGCGAGGATTTTCTTCAAGGGTCTTGATGCGATTGAGGATTCTCTTTACATCCCTTTTCGGAATGCTGGAAAAATCCTTCTCCACGGATTTTCTGAAAAGTACCCTATATCCGGCCATCTTTTTTGAGCCTTTTCACCATTTCATCATAGCTAATCAAAGGTTCATCAGCTCTTTCATCAAAGGCCAAAAGATCCTCAGCATCTTCGGCAAGGGCTTGTTTGACGGCTTCGTTGACAAGCACAGATACTGATCGAGATGTTTCAACGGCTTTAAGCCGTAGCGCCTTATGCAAGTCGGGGTCAAAGTAGATGGTGGAGCGTTTAGTTTGTGTTGCCATAATGTCACCTCCATAGATTTTAGAACATTATAGCAATATAACGTTGTTGCGTCAAGATGCTTTTAAAAGCGAACATTAATATTATGCGGCTGCATGTTTTTAACGGAATTGCGGAAAAAATTTCTATTTTGATAATTTAACGATGAAACACCCAATATTCCAATATTGTTAGTGAAATCAACATGCTAAACAATATATTAAAAAAACCGGAACTGAAAAAGCCTTGTTTTATTACAATTATGCGGGATATGTTGCTGATACATAACTACGAATCTGAAGATATTTTTTAGTCCAATAGTCTATTCTTTATATCCACATGTGTATATATCATGGTAGTTTTAGGCCCGCATGCCTCGGGATTTGATCTGGTCTGTCCTTGATCGCTAATGTCATTCACAAAATTCTAAGCAAATATCTCCTGACCAGGTATACGTGTTCCTATCAGGAGTTGGGTAGGCACAATTTGAGGTGCAGTATCAAGGGATGCCCTTTTATATAAAAGGAATTATTGACTGTATGAGTACGAATTTTACGATATGCCAATAGGGCGGGAAGTCAAGTAAAAAAGTTTTAAGAGGATTTAAGGGTATTTTGACTGAATGAACAAAAAAATGTGCAGTGGCTGATCCATTTTTTCGATCTAAGTATGTGAATGCTGTTTTTATTCGCTAAAAATTACTGCGGTATCCTTAACCACCGCCTCAAAGGTTTTAAGAAACTTTTTTTTGTCAGAAGATTCGTCAAATTCCTTAAGCCACTCCCGGATATACCGGATATCGATTTCCGGGTTTTTAATAATAATTGTTCGCACGTCCTCTATATCTCTTGGCCTGCCCGCAAAAATTTTGTGGATAATGAGATCTTCTGGAGAGGCAAAATTCACCTCTTGATCCAGTATTACGACCTTTTTCGCTCTCTTTATGGCCTCTTTTTCATAAGGTGTGAAAGAGAAGATGAAATCAACTCTGATGCCTGTGGTTTCATCCAATGTCGGCAGTACCAGAGTTTGCCTGACAAATGCTTCAATGTCTTCAGGAAGTGGCTTAAGGGAAAGGTCCTGAACAACGCTAAGGAGGCTCTCTATACGATCAATACTTGCTCCAAGAGTAATATCTATATCCCTTGTAAGACGAGGTTCTCCGTAAAGCAACACTGCTTGTCCCCCGATAATCATGTAGGGAAGGTTGTGTTTTTTAAGGGACTCGGCTATCCCGGAGAGGATTTTTTCAAACATGAATTCAGCGCCTTCGCAATTCTGATATCCACCTCAATACCATCCAACGGCTCTTTAGGAGGAAGGACGCCAAGCCTCAATGCCTCATTCCACATATCTGAAAAGAGCTTTGTCGCATGTTTAAAGGGAAGCTTTCCTCTATCTCTCATAAAGCGATCTTCGAACGCCTTCAAAAACCCGGGGTTTTTTATCATCTCTCTGCCCAAATATCTTAGCGGTATTTATGTTTTACTGCATTCCGTCACTTTAACGCAAAACTATTTGTAGGATAACACTTTTATAGAAAAATTTGGACAATATTTTTTCACTATTTTATACAGATTCACAATGTATTCGGCATAAAGTAATTTAGGCCCCTGGTTCTGATTCAATCACTATTTTTGTCTCCTGTGCGATCTTCCATGCCTCGTTTGTCGGGATCACAAGGGCCTTGACTTTACTACCGGGAGAATTGATTTCTCTCATTCCGTCTTGGATCTCAGTGTTCTTATCCGGATCGATTTTGATACCCATCTTGTTCAAGCCACTGCAGCAGGATTCACGGATAAAAGGAGCGTTTTCTCCAATGCCCCCTGTAAAAACCAGGCAATCCAGGCTTCGTAAGGCGGCAAAATAGGCGCCGATATACTTTTTTATCCTATAGATATAAATTTCCAAGGCGATTTCCGCCGACGCATCACCCGCGTTTCTTTTTTCAATAACCTCCCTCATATCATTGCTTCCGCACAGTCCTTTGAGACCGCTCTCTTTGTTCAAAAGGACTTTGATCTCATCAAGAGACATGCCCTGACTGTCTGCAAGGAAGAAATGAAGTGCCGGGTCCACATCCCCCGATCGTGTCCCCATGACCAGTCCCGCCAGAGGCGTCATGCCCATGCTGGTATCCACGCATTTGCCTCTTTTTATTGCCGCTATGCTGGCCCCGTTTCCGAGATGGATCGTTATCAGATTCACTTCGCTGAAAGGGCGGCCTAAATATTCCGCCGCCCTTTCGGCAACATAGGCGTGTGATGTGCCATGAAAACCGTATCGCCGAATCTTGTGCTTTTCATACATATCAAAAGGAATAGCATAAAGGAATGCCTTCATGGGAATCGTCTGGTGAAAGGCGGTGTCAAACACCGCAACCTGGGGCGAATCGGGAAAAATGGATCCGGCTATTTCAATCCCCATCAGGTTGTAAGGATTATGTAAAGGCGCCAAGGGGATATTTTCCTTGATGGCTGCCAAGACGGTCTCATCAATAAGAGCGGTTGACTGGAATTTTTCCCCGCCATGAACCACTCGGTGGCCCACACCGGAGATATCAGACTTATCTCGAATGACACCGTGTTCCGGATCCGTGAGCAGTTCCACGATACGTTTCAGCCCGCTATGGTGGTCGGAAATCAGACCTTGTTCAATTTTTTTTATGGATTCGCCGTTGGATAAGAGTTTTTCGTGAGTGAGAATGCCGCCTTGTTCCCCAATCTTCTCGGCCAGGCCCCGAGCCAGGCTTTTGTTGGCATGCATTTCAAACAGTTCGTACTTGATGGATGAACTTCCCGCGTTCACAACGAGTATTTTCACGATAGACCTTTCCTGTAAGGCTCGGAGTTTAGGGATCAGGGCATAGCAAGGGATAGGCGCATGTATCTATTCTGTGGCGGCTTCTTCCTGTGCCGTTTCCTCATCTTCCTCTTCTTCCTCTTTTTTCTTCCTGGCGAGTCTTGAGACCAGGATCCCGAATTCATACAATATGATAAGGGGCCCGGCCATCATGCATTGGGTGATAACGTCGGGTGGGGTCAGGATAGCGGCCATGACAAATGTGAGTAGTATGGCATACTTGCGTTTTCGTTTCAGAATTTCAGGGGTCACGGCCCCCATTTTTGTCAGGAAGAAGATAACAACCGGGAGTTCAAACACAATACCGAAGGCGAAAAGGAGCTTGATGGAGAAGGAAAAGTACTGTTTTACGGAAGGCAGGGCCTTTACATATTCATTGGAAAACCCGACAAAAAACTTGAAACCGAAGGGAAAGACCACAAAATAGCCGAAGAGCGCGCCTCCCACGAAGAGTATGGTTGATGACACGACAAAGGGAGTCACTAATCTTTTTTCGTTCTTGTACAGGCCCGGTGCCACAAACATCCACAGCTGATAGAAGATAACAGGGGCCGTGGCCATTATGCCTGCTATAAAGGCTACTTTGAGATAGGTAAAAAACATCTCGGGCAGGTTGGTGAAGATGAGCTGATCACCTTCCGGCATAACCTCCTTGAGAGGCATGATGAGTAACTGGAAAAGCCTTTCGGAAAAAAAATAGGCTATGCCAAAACCTATTCCCACAGCAATGGCACACGTGATGAGCCGTTTGCGCAATTCTTCCAGGTGAGACAGGAAAGGCTGTTTTTCATCGTCATCCATTTTCGCTTTTCTCTCCGTCTGTCGTCTCTGCAGCACCTGATTCCTTTTCTTCCTTCGGGGGTTTCTGTTCTGCTTCTTCTTCCTGCATCATCTGCTCAATGTCTTCATAATCCGACATTTGTTCTTCCGCGATTTCCGACGGCTTGATTTCATCAGGCTTGTCCAGTCCGCTGATGGAATCGATCAGATCCTCTTTTGCTTCCTTAAATTCCTCGTCCACATCAAGGCTTTCCTTGATCTCCTGTGTGGCCTTTTTGAATTCGGCCATGCCTTTGCCAAGCGCCCTGGCTAGATCGGGTAGTTTGCTCGGACCGATGACTATTAAGGCGATAACCAGGATAATGATAAGTTCGGGCATGCCGATGCCAAACATGAAATCCTCCCGTTAAATATTACTCAAAAAGCCGATTCCCTGGAATCCTTCGCCCCTCGACCCCTTGAACCCTTCATAAATCACAAACTCTCTTAAGGATAGCCCATAAAACTAAAATATATGAGTTATTACCTGGATTTTGCAAGTGTTGAGTTTACCGAAAATACAAGGCCTCAAGTACGCAGCTGTAGTGCTTTACCGCAAGTGATTGATAACGCAGTAGATTCGGTAAAATCGGCGCTCCCGAAGGGTAAACAATCTTGAATATTTGGCCTTCATCCTATTGGCACCAGACAATGTACTTCCATGGCCCACCTGAAATCCTTGAATCCTGCTCATCGACCAACGAATTTGAAGATGATTCTTTTTTGTTTATCTATTCAAGATTGATAACCTCGTAAAAAGTCGCGTTACGCCTTTTTACTCGGCGGGGAAGGGCTTCCCCTCCCCCGCCATTTGAAGTGAATTCAAATGGTTCCACCCTCACCCTCCCGCTTTGCGGGATTGCCGGACTTTTTACGAGTCCGTCAAGATTGTTTATGCAAGATTCAGGTATTAAATCCTTGCAACTAAAGCTCTAACATCATGGCTATTTCATCACAGTCAGGGAACTTGGGGCATTTCAGACAATCGGCCCAGATCTTATGGGGAAGGGCCGATTTTTCTATTTCTCTGAAACCGAATTTTTTGAAAAAATCGGGGATATAGGTAAGCGCAAAGACCCTTTTTAGTCCGAAAGAACGTGCATCTTCCAGACAGGCCTCGACAAGTCGGGCCCCGAAGCCTTTGCCCTTCTCTTTTTCTGAAATGGCCAGGGATTTGATTTCGGCCAGGTCCTCCCAACAGATACGCAGACCGGAGACTCCGTAGACCGTATGATCATTGTCCGCATCTTCTACCAGTACAAAGAAATCCCTCAAATGATCATACAGTTCGCTCAATGATCTGGGCAGTAGTAGGCCCTGATCCGCATAATGATTAAGGATCTCGTGAATAGTCTTAATATCTTTTATCACGGCTTTTCTGATATTCATTTGCAAGCTTCCTCTGATTTAAAGAACAAAAGGTTCATCCGGTTAATGAGTACGCTTAAAGACAATACATTATTGCTATCTGTCCACTCCATGTTGAAAAAGCTTCGCGGCACTCATTTGCCGGATTATCCGAACAAAAAAATACTTAACTTTGGATCTCTTTAGTCACTTTGCACTATCTACCAACCCTGGCGACAAAGCCTTTTATCTTTTCACGGCCGGCAAGAAGTTTTAAAAACTCATCGGCCTCTTTTCGGCTGCTGAACCTGCCGCACCTCACCCGGAAATATTTTTTTCCCTTAACCTTCGCCTCGAGATAGTAGGTAGGGTAGCCTTTCCCCACCATCTCATTCACCTTGCGGATCGCCTGGATTTCCCTTTCCAGTGCTGCTATCTGCACGGTATATTTCGCGTCGCTTTTAACCGGTATAAGAGGTTCTTCCTGAGCGGGAGGGACCTCCGCAATTTTTTCTACAGGCTTTGTTTTAGTCTCCATTTCCTTTTTGGCAACCTTTTTTGCCGGGGGCTTATTGATTTTTACAGGCTCCTCCTTATTTTTTGACAGTTCTTCATAGAAGGCAAATTTGGGAGTCTTTTCACTTTTTTTTATGGCCTCAAGCTCAGAATGCCTTTTGTTGCTGACCATATCCTGAAGCTTTGTGATTTGGGACCTCAGTTCGGTAAGGTTTTTGACCCCCTCAGGCAGAAAGCCCCTGCCCACAAGTATCCCGAGCACGAAGATCCAGCAAAGTATGAAAAGGAGGCCCAAGGACCAGAAAAATAGCGAGGTGAATGAAAACTCCAGTTGATATCGTTTGTTCTTTTTGGACATTTTTTCCGCCCTTTTTACATTCGTTCCGGGGCGCTTATGCCCAGGAGTTCAAGCCCGCTGGCTATCACAATCCTTATACCTTCCGCCAGGAAGAGCCTTGCCCGGCTTGTGGTCCTGTCTTCTGTTACGATCCTGTATTCAGAAACTTTTGTGCCCAGATTAAAGTATTTGTGAAACGAGGCGGCCAGGTCTGTGAGATAATAGGTCAGGCGATGCGGTTCGAGTGCCGCGGATATGTCTTCCAGAAGAGACGGAAATCCAGACAGGGTCCTGATCAGCGTCATCTCTTCATCCAGGACAAGGCGATCAAGGAGGCCTTCCGGTTTTTCCGGAAGGGATATGCCCTCGGAATTTGCCTTTCTGAAAATACTGCATATCCTGGCATGGGCATACTGAACATAATATACAGGGTTGTCGCTATCCTGCTTTTTTACCAGATCAATATCAAAATCAAGAGGGGAATCGTGGCTCTTGGTCAGAAAAATAAACCTAACCGCATCCACGCCGACCTCATCCACAAGTTCCCGCAAGGTGACGAAGTCTCCGGCCCTCTTGGACATCTTAATTTCCTGGCCGCCCTCCCAGAGCTTCACAAGCTGCACAAGAAGTACGGATAGCCATTCTTCCGAAAGGCCGTGGGCCGAAAGCGCGGCCTTTACACGTGGTATGTACCCATGATGGTCTGCTCCCCAGATGTTAATGGCCTTGGTAAATCCCCGTTTTTCTTTTTCCAGATGATAGCTGATATCGGACGCAAAGTAGGTGAATTGGCCGTCCTTTTTTCGAATAACCCGGTCCTTGTCATCACCGAAATCGGAGGTCCTGATCCAGAGCGCCCCATCGTTCTCATAGAGCTGTTTTTTCTTTTCAAGTTTGTCCAGGGTATCTTCGAGCAGACCGGAACCGAAAAGATCACTTTCATTGTGCCAGAAGTCGAAAGAAACCCTGAACATATCAAGATCCCTCTTGATTTCTTCAAGCATTATTTCCTTTCCCTCCGCAGCGCACGAATCAATAGCCTCCTGTTCGGACATGTCGTTGAGGTGGAGCTTTTCCGATATGGTCCCGGCCAAGTCAAGAACGTATTTTCCGTGATAACCGTTTTCTGGAAATGGGTAATCGGGCTCGTTTATCTGCTTGAAGCGGCTGAAGATGGACTCTCCAAGAATCCTGATTTGCTGACCCGCGTCATTTATATAAAACTCCCGGGCCACATCATACCCGCAGAAGGAAAGTATCCTGCAAAGGGTATCTCCCAGAGCAGCACCCCGTCCATGTCCAAGGTGAAGCGGGCCGGTGGGGTTGGCGCTTACGAATTCCACGAGAACCTTCATATTATTCCCTGCCGGGCTTTTGCCGTAATCCTTTCTGAGCCTGATAATGTCCGACAGGACGTCATACCATTTTTCCGGATTTATCCTGAAATTAATAAAGCCCGGGGCGGCAACTTCCACTTTTTCAAAGAGATTTTCATCATCTGCCAGGTTTTCAACCATGACCGAGGCGATTTCCATGGGATTGCGCTTCTGGCCTGGGGCAAGTGTCAGGGGCAGATTCGTTGCAAAATGCCCATGATCGGGATTGTTCGGGACTTCTATGACATAGTTCGGGATAGGGGTTTTTTTGAGAAAATCACCTTTAAAACAGTTGTCAAGAGTGGATTTTAATACCGCGTTTATCTGGTTTTTCACGACAAGTAGTCCTTTTTATTGTGCCCGCCGATAGAACAGAAAATTTCATATGATATGGTGCCGGCACATCCTGCCATATCATCTCCTGTAATGGTCTTTTCTCCCTGGGAACCCAAAAAAACCGCCTCATCTCCGGTTGAAATATGGTCAAGCCCGGTGATATCGCAGATCGTAAGATTCATGCACACAGTACCTATGATCGGGACCCTTTTATCATTGATAAGGACATGGCCCCTGTTCGATAGACTCCTTGGAAGCCCGTCCGCATAACCCGCAGAAAGAACCGTTATCCGGCTCGGACCATCCGTGTGGTAAGTCCTTCCGTAGCTGACCGGTGTCTGTCCCAAGAGATCCCTGACTTGCAGGACCCTTCCCTTGAAATGCATGACAGGTCTTAATGGAACAGGGCTTTTGAGCCCCGGTGAAGTGAGTCCGCCGTACAGCATGATGCCCGGTCGGACCATGCTGAAGTGAGCCTTTTTGTAAGCCATGATGCCCGCGCTGTTGGCCAGGTTATTGAAGGGCAGGTCCAGGCCCGTGGATCGTGCCGCCTGGATCGCTTCCTCAAATCTGCTGATTTGGAGATCCGTAAAATCGGATTCAGAATCATCGGCAGATGAAAGATGTGACATGAGCGCTTTAACATCAAGGTCTTTGAATGCCATGATCTTTTGGAGAAAAGGCGCGCTGTCTTTGTAAGGAATGCCGAGCCTTCCCATGCCGGTGTCCACTTTCAGGTGGATTTGGGTCTTTTTGCCCAGCCTGGCACCCTCTTGAGCCAGTGTTTCAGCCACAGTCAGGTCAAACAGGACCGGGGTCAGCCCCTTTTCTGCCACTTGACGCGCTTCGTCTCTTGTCTGGATGCCGCACAGGACCACAACGGGCACCTTGATCCCTGCATTTCTCAATTCAAGGGCCTCATGCAGGTAAGAAACGCCAAGGCAATCGATTCGGTTTTTTTCAAGGATTCGTGATACCGGGATCAGTCCGTGGCCGTAAGCATCCGACTTGACTATGCCCATTATTTTGGTGTCTTGAGCTATCAGTTTCCTGACCTGGTTGAGGTTGTGAATCAGGGCAGGCAGATCTATTGTGATATTGTTGGGCGCGATACCCGTTTGTCCGTCAGTTAGCATAAAACCACCTAAGATGGAGCTTTTTCTCAGAATCAGACATAAAAGCTAACTGATCTTTTTTAATAGATCAAGGATTATGTCTGGAAGATTCGGGCGGGAAACAGGGGCGGGTCATGTTGACAGAAATAATGACCGGGGCTATGATACGGATATTTTCGGCAAGTGCCCCGGACGGGGCGTTTTGGAATAGAAAACAGTATACCGTTTAAACCCTTTGATTTGAATTGTAAGGTCAACCGTGAAACTACTCTTTTGCCTTTTGGGGCTTGTGATCATAGTAGAGGGACTACCGTATTTCGTCTTCCCGGGTAAAATGAAGAAGTGGATGTTAATTATACAGGAAATTCCTGATTCACATCTAAGGGTCATAGGTTTTGCTGCTATGGGAGTGGGGTTATTGATAACCTATTTGTTTAGATAATAAAATAGTTTGACATTAATATGGATCTTGTTTAGCCTTTTCGGTTTAAATGCTTGGATGTACAATATTGAAGATTATAATTATGAATTACCACCAAGGTTGATCGCGCAGGTTCCGGCACTGAAGCGTGATCATTCCCGTTTGCTCGTGGTGGATCGCCTGCGAAAGTCGTTTTCGGATCGTCATTTCTTTGACCTTCCAAATCTGATCCAACCTGGTGATCTTCTAATTGTGAATGATACAAGGGTTGTCCCCGCAAGGCTTTTTGGCCGAAAAGAAAGCGGTGGGTGTGTTGAGGTCTTGGTGCTTGAAAGCCACGCTTCAAATAAAAAGGACCCCGCAACGCGCTCATGCCTGCTAAAATCCTCTAAGCGGCCTAAGAAGGGGAACATACTGTTCTTTGAATCAGGTATTTCCGGACAGGTCAGAGAAGTTCTGGGAAACGGGCGGGTCAGAATCCAATTCAGGGGTAACGGCTCCCTTGATTCTCTCCTTGAAGAAAACGGTACCATGCCTTTGCCTCCTTATATTAAAAGGAGGAAAAAGGACGGTTACTCACAGCTTGACAGGGAGCGGTACCAGACCGTTTTTTCCGAAAAAAGAGGTGCTGTAGCGGCACCTACAGCAGGACTTCATTTTTCAAATGAACTGATCGAAAAGCTGGAACATTCGGGAATTTCCTTGGCCCGGCTGACATTACACGTAGGCTACGGGACCTTTGGCCCTGTTCGGACACAAGATATAAGAAAACATCAGTTAGGTGATGAGTATTACCGTTTGGGACCGGAAACAACCGAGGCCATAGCAAGGACCAGGGACAAAGGCGGGCGGATAATTGCTGTGGGAACCACGGTTGTAAGGGCCCTGGAAACGGCGGTTGCTCCAGACGGTTCCGTACTGCCCGGCGAGGGAAAAACGGATCTTTTAGTGACCCCCGGTTTTTCATTCAGGGTTGTGGACGCATTGATAACCAACTTCCATTTGCCGAAAAGCTCCCTGCTTTTTCTCGTATCGGCCTTTGCCGGCCTGGACCTGGTAAAGAAGGCATATGCAAGGGCTGTTGCAAGCGAATACAGGTTTTACAGCTACGGCGATGCGATGCTGATTCTTTGAGCACATAATCTCTGGGCTAGTGATTCGAAAAGTATTCAGGGAGCCGGGAATTCAAGGGAAGTGATCTGAAAGATTAAATGTTTTTTTATAACTTGAATATGATTGTGTTTTGATTTGGAATTCAGGGTTTTTAACAGGTCCGGCGAATGCCGTGCCAGGGTCGCGAAACTCAAAACCGCGCATGGAGATTTTGAAACACCCGTCTTTATGCCGGTGGGGACCCAGGGATCGGTGAAGGCGGTCTCCCCTGAGGATGTTAAGGGCGCGGGAGTAGAGATCGTTCTGGCCAATACGTACCACCTTTATCTCCGTCCGGGACACAGGGTGATCAAACGACTGGGCGGCCTTCATGGATTTATGAATTGGTCCGGGCCGATCTTGACGGACAGCGGAGGGTTCCAAGTCTACAGTCTGTCGCGCTTGAGGGATATTTCAAGAGCCGGGGTTACGTTTCAATCTCACATAGATGGATCAAGGCATTTCATCGGTCCCGAAGAATCGATTAAAATACAAGAGGCCCTGGGTGCGGACATTATCATGGCCTTTGATGAATGTACGCCGTATCCATCTGATTACGAGTATGTCCTGAACTCGGTGAAGTTGACGAGCACGTGGGCTCGCAGGTGTCTCGAAACTAAGAACGAAAAAAAACAGGCCCTCTTTGGTGTCGTTCAGGGTGGCATGTACAGTGATCTAAGGGAGATGAGCGCAAGAGAACTTGTGGATATGGGTCTTGACGGGTATGCCTTAGGCGGTCTTTCGGTGGGAGAAGATCAGGAGACCAGGGAGAGGGTCATTAAGGAAACGATTGGCCTGCTCCCGGATGAAAAACCCATTTATCTGATGGGCGTAGGAACCCCGGAGGATCTCGTGGAATGTGTCATGCTCGGTGTTGATATGTTCGACTGCGTGATGCCCACACGCAATGCCAGGAACGGCACCCTTTTTACCCGAAAGGGGAGGATGACCATTAAAAACGCACGTTATGCGGAGGATAAGCGGCCCATCGATGAAGAATGCGGGTGTTATACCTGTTCCAGATTTTCAAGGGCTTATCTGAGGCATCTATTTATGGCCAAAGAAATACTGGCATATAGATTGAATACTATTCATAATCTTTACTATTATAGTCACCTGATGGCAGAGATGAGGCAGGCCATAAGACAGGACAAGTTTTCTGACTACCGACGTAATTTTTTGGGATTGCAGAGGAGCGAGGTAACTGGGGAGTCCGATTGAGAGGGATTCCGGTGGTTTGAGGAAACCTGTGATTCGACGGTTTAACGATTTGGGCGTTTAACTAAACCTGGAGGAGGTATTAAAATGGATTTTCTGGCGTATGCAATGGGACAGGGAGCTGGGGGTGCGGGCGGACAAGGCGGAGGGTTTGGTGCTTTTATCCCCCTGATACTCATGTTCGCCATATTTTATTTTTTGCTTATAAGGCCCCAGCAAAAAAAGGCCAAACAGCACAAACAGCTGCTTGCGGCCCTTAAAAAAGGTGATAGGGTTGTGAGCTCGGGCGGGCTTCATGGGGTGGTGACGGGACTGACGGATGATATTGTCACAATGGAAATTGCCCCTAAGATAAGGGTAAAGGTTTCGAGGGGCTCAATATCAGGTGTGGCGACCAAGACATCGTGAAAATCACCCTAGAATCCTTAGAACCTGCTTCCCAGATAATTGAGGGAAGAATCTAAAAGCTGAATAGTTGTCAGTCAAACGTGAAATGGAGTAACAAGTGTCAAAAAGTTTAAGCTGGCGCGGCGCGATCGTCTTATTCGTAGCAGTGATGGGATTCATTTATCTCGCCCCATCTCTTACCGGTGATCTTCCGGCGTGGTGGTCCAACATTTTGCCAAAGGAAAAGATCCATTTAGGTCTCGACCTTCAGGGCGGCATGCATCTTATTCTTGAGGTCCAGGCCTTTAAGGCGGTTGAAAGCCATCTGGAACGTGTTGTGGAGGAACTAAAGCTCGATTTGCGAAAGAGTAAAATCAGGTACATGGAGCTCAGTCGTGTTGGTAGCGATCGGGTGAGCGCGACCCTTATGCGATCGAGTGATTCCAAGGCCTTTTCAGATATGGCCGAAGGAAATTATCCCGATTTCGAGCTGAAATCTGTACAGGGTGAGGAAAATAGGCCGGCGTTTCAGCTCGTTTTGATTTCCAAGGCGAGGAGCCGTATTATGAAAATGGCCGTGGACCAGGCCCTTGAGACGATAAGAAACAGGATCGATCAATTCGGAGTCAGTGAACCTGATATCAGGCCGCAGGAAGACAACAGGATTTTGATCCAGTTGCCGGGAGTCAAGGACCCCAAGAGGGCGATGGAGCTTATCGGCAAAACCGCGCTGCTGGAATTTAAACTGGTTGATGAAGACAACAGTGTTGAGGAAGCCCTTAAGGGAAGTATGCCGCCCGGCGATGAAATACTCTATGAGATAAGCATTGATAGAAAGACAGGCCGTCAGGCCAAGATTCCATACCTTATAAAGAAAAGGACCCTCTTAACGGGCGAGTATATAACAGACGCCAGGGTACAG
>CAZIXY010000063.1:0-13309 GCA_964543315.1 uncultured Desulfobacteraceae bacterium
ACTGTGTTGACACAGTGGGCTTAGATTCAGAAATGATAAGAAAGTACGTAAAGTATCAAGAAATTCATGAGCGCAAAAAAGAGAACCAGGGCAAATTATTCTAAACTGAGTTTTGGGACGACTCATTGTCCTTGCCCCCTTGGGAGCAAGGCAAGCTTACCCCCTTTTAGGGGTTAACTCAATACCACCCCCTTTGGGGGTGGATACTTTATGTATTTTTTATGGTCGGGACGACTGGATTTGAACCAGCGACTCCCGCGTCCCGAACGCGGTGCTCTACCAGACTGAGCCACGTCCCGACTTTTTTTACCTATAAACTATTTTCTATTGCCCGGCAAGGACAATCTCCTCTTGATAATACCCATGAGATTCTCGATCATCCTGGCGGTTGCTCCCCAGATCACATCCCCGTTGTATTCATAGGCCTTTGTATGGTAGGCCTTCGCTTCATATTCAACGGAATAGACGTTGTTTCCTGAATTTTCGGTCAAAAATACCTCTACCGGTACTATGATAAGCCTTTCAACCTCATACTCGTTAATGACAAAATCATAAGGGAAAGGCACAAGGCCTACAAAAGGGCGGACAATAAAATCTGATGCCACGGTCAGGGTATCATCGATCCTTCCCAAAATATCCACATCCTTTTTCAAAAGGCCAATCTCTTCTTCCGATTCCCTCAAGGCCGTCTCCAAAAGGGAGCAGTCTTTTTCATCAACAGAACCCCCTGGAAAAGAAATCTGCCCTTTGTGCTGTTCAACAAGACTCGTTCTTTTGGTAAAGAGTATCTTGTAGACCCCCATGTCCTCGAGAAGAGGGATGAGAACACCGGCCTGTCTGTAGGCATAAGGCCCGTTTTGGATATCTTTCGCGTTCCTGCCCGCCAGGACTTCTCTGATTAGGTTAGGAAGATTCTCATTGCCTTGAATATTCATGATAAATCATTGCCTGTTCTTATTAATTGTGGCTCATCCGGTTAAAAAAAGTGTGCCTCAAGACAATACCTTATTGCAAACAACCGAAATTCCTTCCTCTTTAACAAACTCTATTCAACTCCATAAGTCTCGATATATTCATCAAATTCGGCCTTTGTTTCCTCATCGATCGCAACCCGCTTTCCCTGAATCATCACTGGAATCTTTTCCCTGTAAAGATATTTTATTATTTCTTTTATGCCGGCAACACAGTAAACGGGGATACCACTCTTGGACACGAAGTTTTGGATGGCGTTTTCTCCCTTCCGACCCAGAATCACCTTCCCGGCTTTATCATACACCGCTGTCGTCTGCTCCCTGTCTACCGCAATTCCTATGCCGATTACCTCGAACTGCATCTCCTGAGCCCTGGCCTCCTCCACGATCTTTTCCATAAGATCATACTTTGTGCCCATAGAGGTGGCCACATCGTCCACTACAAAGATATGACATCCGTCAAAGAATGTCTTGTTGACAAAAATACTCTTTGAAGCGGTTGCCTCTCCGTGAGTCTTTGCCTCTTTTCGATCATAATCAAAGGCCAAATCGAATCCATGGTCCTTCCAGAGGGATATAGCGGTTGCCAAAGCAATGGAACTGCCTTTGTATGAGGGGCCCAGTATGATGTCCGTATCCTTATGAAGATCTCTTGACACCATCATAGCTGAAAAAAAAGAACCCAACTCCAGGCTCAGGCGACCGGTTTTGAACATGGCCATATTTATGAAATACGGCGTCGGTCGTCCGTCCTTCAAGATGAGGTTTTTATCAAAAAAGAGTGCCCCGGTCTCCGCCAGTATATTGGCCAATCGCTTCTTGTAATTTTCCATTATTTTGTTGTGAATACCAGCTTTCGAAATTCGTTCCCCACCATAATAAAAACTTCATCTTTTCCTATTCGGCTTATGGTGAACTCTTCAATAGTTGCGCCTTCCCTTACCACACGACCGTTAATAACCGCAATACGCTTTTTCACATCAAGTGACCAGGCTATGGCCTGCAGCTCTAACCTCGAGTCGTCCATTATTTTGGCAGATACAAATTTCTTTTCCTCTGCCGTTTCTCCAGGGCCGGGCCTTTCAGCTTTCATCAATGTCGCGGGTTTTTTCTGGTCCATTCCAGTTCTGGAGGTTTTCGTTTCAGGAATTGCATCACGCTCGTCATTCCCGGCCTTCTCATTCAAACCCATTTTTAAAGTATTTTCATGTGTTTTACGAACAGGTGCTGGTTTTTTTCGATCAACCTTCTTAACTTGATCAGGCTTTTTACTATCCTTTACTGTCCCGGTATTCCTTTTTTGCGAATCCGGCCGCGAGGCCTTGACAATGGAAGGCCCTGTCATTTTTTTTTGGAAAATTTCTCTTTTTGAAACCGGCACGGGTCCTTTTTTAACGTCCTTGCGAATTCTTATGGACGCCGTCTTTGACTCTCCACTATTTCGATCAAAGAAACCCGCTCCAACAAAATACTTTTTAATCCATACTGGCTTCTGGCTTAAGAAAAGCCATACACCAGCAGCCAATAATACGACCACAAAAAAAACAGAGATAAATTTCCTGTAGATCCAGGTCCCCTTTGTTCGTTTACTAATGGCCTTTTTTGTATCAATCTTCTGAGGCCAGGATACGGCTTCCTCCTGCCTGGGGGATTCCTTTTCAAGTTTCTTTAACGCCTTTAATATAGAACTCACTCTTGCATGCCCTGCATCTTGATAAAATTTAATTCATAATATGAGGTATCTTTAAAGATCCCATTTCATTGTAAAGAATAATCTTTGTCAAAGCGCCCACGACACCATCGACTTTTATGCCGTTTTTTTTCTGAATTTCTGTTACGGCCTTTCGCGTCAACTCGTCGTAAACCGGACTCATATCAATATCATCAAATCCAATATCGCGCATAAGCATCTTCAGTGTTAGTATGGAATCCTTTGGTGAATCCAGGGGAATTCTACCGGTTAAAGAAAGAAAATTTCTCCAGGGGATGTATGCCACACCTGACCAATAAGGCTTAAGCCCTTCCCGTTTTATCTCCATTGCCTCATTTTTATCACCACTTACAAAAATGAGCCTCGTCTCGTCCATCTTGCTAAGGGTAAGATATACCGGAGACTGTACTTCAGGAAGCTGACATTGAAGGATAGCCGGAAGGTTTAGTCTTTTCAGCAGGTCCATACCGCCGTCAACGCGCCGCATCAGGAGTCCGTTATGTTTCGCAGCAAGGCTGAAAAAGGTATTATCATCGTCAATTGCTTCCGGATATTGCCTCATGACTGCGTCCGTGTCCCACAGTTCTATAGCGGCCTCGACAGCCTCATTTCTTGACGACCTTGTGTCCATGGACCGAAGGACATCGCCTAAATCAATTACTTTTCTGGTACCGGTCTCCGGTTCGACGTCTTCTTCCACTGGATCACGCATCTGTCCCGAATAGGGAGCAGGCGCTATGCCTTTCTTCACTTCTCCCTGTCCAGGGAGCGAGGTTTCGGTCACCGTGCCTTTAGAAGCATGAAAAAACCCGTTTATATTTAAGATTTTGGGACGGAAAAAAATTATTACAAAAAACGCCATGCATAATATTAGAAAAATCAGGACGCCCCTTTTTCCACTATACAGGCCATAACGTTCGATATATCCCCTGCCCGCCAGTTCCCTGATGGCTGCTCTGGCTATATTTCCAGTTATTTTGTGACGACCAACGCCAAATGCGGTAAGAAGAGCCCGATCACAGGTGATATTAATCAATCGAGGTATTCCTCCGGAATACCTATAAATAAATCGAAAGGCCGCCCGGCTGAACCTTATTCCCGTCTTCTGGGTGGCAATATTTATCCTGTGTTGAATATATCCCTTGGTCTCTTTATATGTCAGTGGAAACAGGTGGCAGCTTAATGTTATCCTTTGTCCCAGTTGCCTGAGTTCATAGGAATCAAGCATCTCTCCCAGTTCAGGTTGTCCGACCAATATAATTTGTATAAGCTTGTAGATGTCTGTTTCCAGATTGGAAAGCAATCTCAGCTGTTCCAGCACCTCCCTGCTCAAATTCTGGGCTTCGTCAATAAGCAGGATAACCTTTTTACCCTGTGACTTTTTTTCCATTAAAAAGGCATTCAGGATATCGATAAGTTCTTTGGTATTATCCGCCTCCGAGTTAATCCCGAATTCATCATTAATGCTCTTCAACAACTGAATTGAATTCAAGATCGGATTAAAGATATAGGCAGCTTCTGTGTCTTGATCCAGATTTGCAAGAAATACTCGACAAAGAGTTGTCTTGCCCGTGCCCACCTCACCCGTGATTTCCACAAAGCCGTCTCCCTGGGAAATGGCATAAGAAAGATGGGCCAGGGCCTCCTCATGGCTTCTGCTCAAAAAAAGATATGCTGGATCAGGAACAAGCTTGAAAGGTCTCTCTTTTAATCCGAAAAAACTTGTATACATGTCCTATGGTCCCTCTTAACCGGGTTGGGATAACCCGCATTGTGCTGAAGCCCAATGAGCAAACCCTTGTTAATCATCCTTCAGAAAATGAATCTAAAATAAAGATTACTATGCCCATACCATACTTTTCAAGTGGAAACGAAGATACAAATACTTTTCATATCACCCTCTTGGATCATCCTTTCAAAAAACTTCATTTCTTGACAAAGATATTAAAAGGCGATATTTAACAAATTAACTCAGTTATTCTTATTTTTGATAAGGAGGTGACATTATGCCCGAAGAACAGGTTGCCGTCATTGTAAAGTTTTTCGCCAAGCCCAGTGTCGCGGCCCTGGAAGTTACAAATGGCACTATTAGAATAGGGGATATCTTGAAGTACAAAGGGCACACAACCGATTTTACCGAAGAGATCACAACCATGGAAATTGACAATCAATCCGTGGTTGAAGCAAAAGTTGGTGATCTTGTCGGGGTGAAGGTGAAAGAGAGGGTCAGGGAAAACGACAAAGTCTATAAAGTTGTGGAGTAATTCTGAATCTCTTCCAGCGCCTTTGGTATTAGTTTCCTGATAAAAGCCTCTTTATCATTAGTTGTCATTGCTTCGTACTCCTCATGGCTATTGTGGCCTTGAGCGAGCAGAGGGATCTCTGCCTCAAGACTTGGCGCAAGTTTATCAAAATTAACTATAAGCTCCACTAAAGGATATTGCTCACCAGGATAACTTTTAAGCCATCCCAGCCTCTTCATGCACTCAAACCGAATGCGGTCCAGCACAAAAAGATACTGATCAATAAGAGCCATTTTTTTCTTGGGACTAAGTTCGTTAAACTCAAACCCGGAGCCTAAATTTTGAAGGTTCATGATCAAATCGTATATATAGAAGGTCCCTTTATCTTTACCCTGAGCCAAATAGGCAAGGGTTTCAGGAGAGATATGGGAAAGCTTGGTCTCGGGACCGAAAGATTCCTTAAAACGAGTTTCCCAGTTACGGTAGCCTCTCTTTACAGCTACAAGCAACCGTCCTTTTTCTAAATCAATAACCCGTGACATTGTGCCTTTTATGTGCTCCTATTCCTGAAAACTATTCGCCACCAGCTTTTATAAGGACATATACAGGCTTTATGAGCCTCGACTGTCTTGGGGTTGGCTGGAAAAAAATGAGCATCTATTATCTGGTGAGCTCAGGAAAGCTATCGGCTCTGACAGGCCTTTATAAATCCATAAAAGAGCGGCGCAGGCTTTTCCATCCTAGACTTCAGCTCGGGGTGTGCCTGAGTTGCAACAAAATATTTCAATTGTGGCAATTCGATAAACTCCACCAACCTCCCGTCCCGCGACGTCCCTGAAAAATCCATTCCGTTTTCTGATATAATGGCATGATATTCAGGATTTACTTCATATCGATGCCTATGCCTCTCTGAGGCCTCTCGCTCCCCATATAGGGAATAGACAAGGGATCCCTCTTTTAGGACAGCAGGATAGGCGCCTAACCTCATTGTTCCGCCCTTATCTGTGACTTCCCTTTGTCCAGGAAGAATATCAATAACAGGATGAGGCGTGTTGGGATCCATTTCCGTTGAATTGGCCCCTTCTAACTTGCAGACATTTCTTGCAAATTCAATTATCGCTAACTGCAGCCCAAGGCAAAGACCCAAAAAAGGAATATCCCTTTCCCGGGCCAAACGGATTATCTCGATCTTTCCTTCCGTGCCTCTGGAACCGAACCCCCCGGGGACTAATACGCCATCCACACTGTCCAGAAAGGAAGTATCCTTAAGGTTTGTGGTCTCCACCCACTTAATGTTGATTTTACAGCCCAGGTGTGCGGTGCAATGATTGAAAGACTCAACTATAGAGGCATAAGAGTCCTCAAGTTTGGTGTATTTCCCGCACATTGCCACCGTGATTTCTGATTTGGGCTTCCTTATGTTTTCTACCAGCTCTTTCCATTTCCTAAGGTCCGGCGGGCTATAGATATTCAGTCTCTTGTGAATAATCTCGGGCAATCCTTCCTGTTCGAAGATAATGGGGATTTCGTATATATCTTCCACATCCAGACCTGTGATGACGGCATCCAGACTGACATCACAAAAACTGGAAATCTTAGCCTTTATCTCCTTTGTCAAAAACTGGGAGCACCTGCCTATAATAACATCAGGAAAAACACCTCTCTGTTTGAGGAGGTTCACACTCTGCTGGGTGGGTTTCGATTTCTGTTCGCTGACGCCATAGGGAATAGGTACATATGTGAGGTGAATATACATAATGTTTTCTTTGCCCACATCTTCTTTCATCTGGCGCATCGACTCTAAAAATAATTCGTTCTCAATGTCGCCCACAGTTCCGCCTATTTCAACGAATATCAAATCCAGACTCTCTTCCTCGGCAATTTCAAATATATGGTTTTTTATGACATCCGTTACATGGGGAATATATTGTACCGTCTTTCCCAGATAATCACCCCTCCTTTCCTTTTTCCTTACCATGTCGAATACTTTGCCCATGGTAAGGTTCCACTTGGATTTGCAGGTAACTCCTAAAAACCTTTCATAATGTCCAAAATCCATGTCCACTTCACCACCGTCGTCCAGCACAAAAACCTCTCCATGCTCGAAAGGGTTCATTGTACCCGGATCCACATTAAGATACCCGTCGCACTTGATGGGAACGATTTTTAGTCTTGAGGAGAGAAGGTGGCCGATGGAGGCGGCAGCAATCCCTTTTCCAAGTCCGGATAGCACACCGCCCGTAACGATGATATATTTGGTAGGCGTCTCCAATGAATGTTACACGATTTCCGTATTGAAATCACAGAATACACAAAAATTTATCCCCATTCGTACAGTTAGTCAAGCCATAATATCCTAATAGGAAATCCGGCCTGTTCCGATGCATTTATGGTTGTTCAGGCATAAAGGAAACACCTTGACCCATGATCAGGGATATGGGATTTTAGACAAGCCCCAATCGGTGATGGTAAAAAGCCCCCGACCAGCGGACGGGGCTTTGTATTGAGCACACCATCGGGGCCTGCTCTTAACACCTATTTGTGAAAGGCAAAGGCATGGGGCTCTTCGAAAGGCTTCATCTTTCCATACTTTTCGCCTCGGTAGAGATGCGGACGGGACACAGATTGTTTAGAAGACTTGACACAAAAATCACAATAGAATCTTATGTAACAGGTCCCATACCATGGCAGCGACAATCGTTATAGTGGGAAGGCCCAATGTCGGCAAGTCCACGCTTTTCAATCGACTCTCAAGATCCAGGGACGCCCTGGTAGATAACATCCCGGGCATCACCAGGGATCGTCTCTACGCTTCTATAGCCTATGACGGCATCCCTTTGACCCTTGTGGACACGGGTGGATTCGAGGATCTGGGTCAGGATCCCCTCTTAGAAAAAGTCAAGGACCAGGTCCACTTGGCCATAAACGAAGCAGACAAGGTTATCTTCATGGTGGATGGCCGACAGGGATTAATGCCCGGGGATGAAGAACTCGCTGACTTTTTGCGCCGGAGCCGAAAAAGCTTATTTCTCGTGGCCAACAAAATTGACGGGCCGGAACTCGAACATTTGACCCACGACTTCCATGGACTGGGCATGGAGCCGATCTATCCTGTTTCAGCGGCACATGGTTACGGCATTAAATCGCTTATGCAGCAAGTAATCGAAAATCTCCAGGAATCTGAAATGGAAGATCGAGAGCCTGACCATATCAGAGTGGCTGTGCTCGGGAGACCCAATGCCGGCAAATCATCCCTGATCAACCGTATTCTTGGGTTGGACAGGCTTGTAGTCAGTGAATTGCCCGGGACCACCCGCGATGCCGTTGACACCATGTTTACCTATCGCGGCAAAAACTATCTCTTGATTGATACCGCCGGCATACGCCGGAAGGCGAGGGTCAAAAAAAAGATAGAGAAATACTCAATGATCAAGTCCATTAGGAGTCTTGACCGGTGTCATGTAGCTGCGGTTCTTTTAGACGCGGCAGAAGGGGTGTCGGAACAGGATGCACGCATATTCGGTTATGCGCTTGAACGGGGAAGGGGCGTAATTTTGGTCGTTAATAAGTGGGACTTGATCAAAGGTGACAGCCGAAAAACCAAAGATTTAGACGATTCTATTGACAGGCAATTGCAATTTATCTCCTTTGCCCCAAGGATAAACCTTTCTGCCCTAACCGGCCAACGAGTCATGAAACTCTTTGACAAAATTAACCTTGTCTACGATCAGTTTTCCCAAAGAATCAGCACATCATCGGTCAATAGTGCCATACAAAAGATGATAGAAAAGCACCCGCCTCCAAGAATCGGCCGGGGGAGATTGAAGTTTTTTTACGCCACCCAGCCTCGCACCCGGCCACCAACTTTTGTGGTATTCGTAAACAGACCTGATATGGTGCATTTTTCATATGAACGTTTCATGATCAACCAATTGAGGGCTCATTTCCAGCTTGATTTTACGCCCATTAAGATCAAATTCAAAAAAAGAAATTGATACTTGCGCATTCGTGCAAAACGGCCTTTTATTTACATATTTAGGATTGCCCCTTCCTCTGATTTGACCGCTCATTTACACTGTGCATTTTCAAAGCTGACCAGGCTTTCTTGAAATCAAATGCATTGCTTGATTCCCTGATGTACTTTGAAAATATCAAGATTCTTATATCAATTTTCGCTAAACGGTAAAAGTATGTTATAAATGGCCACTTAGAAAAAAAGGGATGGTAAATATCATGCGCCTGCTTCTTGTTGAAGATGATCTAAAGATTGCCTCTTTTGTTAAGAAGGGTTTGGAAGAGGCTGGTTTTGCCGTGGACCATACGGCTGACGGAGAGGACGGCCTTCATCTTGCTCTCAATGAGTCTTACGATGTGGCTATCATTGATATTATGCTGCCCAAACTGGATGGTTTAACGCTAATTGCGGAACTAAGACGGTCCAAGGTCAATACTCCTGTAATCATATTAAGCGCCAAACGCACTGTAGATGATCGGATCAAAGGGCTCCAGACCGGGAGCGACGATTATTTAACCAAACCCTTTTCTTTCTCCGAGCTGTTAGCTAGGGTGCAGGCGTTAATCCGAAGGGCCAGTGGAGCCAGTGAGCCCACCAGCCTTACTTTCGAGGACTTATCAATAAATTTAATTACAAGAGAGGTCAGAAGGGGAGATAAAATCATTGATCTTCAGCCAAAGGAGTTTTCCCTTCTCGAATACCTCATACGCAATGCGGGAAGGGTTGTTTCCAAAACCATGATCATGGAACATGTCTGGAATTATGATTTTGTCCCGCTAACAAACGTGGTTGAAGCACGAATATGCATATTAAGAGATAAAATTGATAAGGATTTTGAAAAAAAATTGATTCAGACTATCCGTGGAGCGGGATATGTCCTTAAATAAGATCATTAAAATATGGAATACACTGGCATTCAGGTTAACCCTCGGGTATGCGGGAATCTTTATTTTTTCATCTTTAATTGTTTTTGTCATCCTTTATGCGCTTACTACTTCAACAATACAGCGCCGCATGGACCAACACCTCCTGAATGAAATAAAAGAATTTGCTTCTTTGTTGGCCATTAAAGGTGGAGAGGAGGTTAAGAGTCAGATAGTCCTTGAGGCTGAGTCTGAGGGCGTTGATAAGGAATTTTTTCGCCTGATAAATACGAAAGGGGAGGAGATAGCGTCAACAAATATGTCATCATGGGAAAATGTTGATATCAGCAGGGCTGTACTGGCGCGGATAAATGATGGGGAGGGCCCTGTATTCCAAACCCTGCCCATCCCCGGACATAAATATAAAGTCCGAATCATTTATGGATTAATCGGACCAGAAACGATTTTACAATTAGGGCAATCCCTCGAGGAAAATGCGTTTCTTTCTGAACTCTTCGGAGAAGTATTCGGGACAACGATAGCGCTACTCATGATTATATCTGCTTTAGTTGGATGGTTTATGGCCAGGCGTGCCCTGTCGGGTGTAGGTGAAGTAACCCGAACGGCACTGGAGATTTCAAAGGGATCCTTTGACCAAAGGGTGAAGGTGAAAGCAAGGGGTGATGAAATCAAACAGCTTGCAAATGCTTTCAACAGGATGTTAGACCGCATTCGTGAGCTGGTCAGCGGTATGAGAGAGATGACAGACAATATGGCCCATGATCTTAAAACACCTATCACCAGAATTCGCGGTCTTGCTGAATTAGAGTTAAACGTTGGGAAATCCAATGATAGGTGTCAGGATCTGGCGGCTGACACCATTGAGGAGTGTGATTACATAATGCAACTGATTAACACCATGCTGGAGATTTCAGAAACAGAGGCGGGTGTGGCTGAACCTGCCAAAAAGGAAGTGGATATGGCCAAGGTGATCCGGGGTGCCTGTGATCTGTTTCGCCCAATAGCCGAGAATAAAGGTATCAAACTCATCTCTAAATTCCCTAACAGTGCCTTTGTCACAGGAGACATTAGTGGTCTTCAAAGAATGATTGTCAATATTTTGGAAAATGCGATCAAGTACACCTCTTTAGGAGGAACAGTGACTATTTCACTTCATAATGATAAAGGACAAACTATCATTGCAATTCATGATACAGGGATCGGAATTTCGGAGGAAGACCTGCCCAACATATTTAAGCGACTTTACAGGTGTGATTCGAGTCGAGCACAGTCCGGCTTCGGCCTGGGGCTCACTCTGGCCATTGCCGTTGCCCGCGCACACGGCGGTGAAATTAATGCCGAAAGCAGTCCCGGTAAAGGGAGCACATTTACAGTGAGCCTCCCCCAGGGTCACCATTCCTCCTAACCCCTTTTTTACCCAACATTATCAAATAGTAATCTTCCGGTAATCTCACAATAATCTTCCTTGTGTATAGATAATGAAAAAACCGCGGGGATTTAAGCGGTCAATTTTGAGAATGAAAGGAATCAAATAAGATGAAATATAAAAACCCCTTGTGTATATATCCATACAGGCAAGAGTTGAAAGCCTTTGAATTTTTGCCGCCCATAGGCATTGAGTATATAGCAAGTGCTATTGAAGATATTGTTGATAGTTTAAAAATAATTGACTTGAGATATGAAAAGAAGCCGCTATCCTCATTTATTAATAAAAAAACTGATTTGGTATTAGTAAGTTATAATTGGGATTTTGAAGAGATTTTCGTAAAGAATACAATCAATAGCATACCAAAAAATATAACGGTAATATTAGGAGGAAGACATGCGACACAACATGTTGAGGAACTCTTTAAAAATATCCCCCGAATAGATGGAATTGTGCGAGGGGATGGCGAGGAGGCCGCAAGGGAAATTGTCCGGAAAGGCATATCACGTGATATAGACGGGCTGTCATTTAGACTAAATGACAAGATAGTGCACAACAAGAATAGAGGGCTTGAGCCAGTCCGAAGCAATTGCTTCCCGAACAGGAAACTTCGTCGTTATAAGTATATGGTTACATTCGATGAATTTAACTCAGATATTCAGATAGACCTTATGTTGGGATCGAGAGGTTGTCCATTCAACTGCAAATTCTGTGATTTTAAATTCAATCCATTAGGCGAAAAGAGAAAGTGGTCTTGTAGAACGCCGGAGTCGGTAATATCAGAAATCAAAACCATAGAGGCCGAGGTGATCGGCTTTGCAGATGATATCTTTACTGCGGATATGGACTGGGTTGAACGTTTATGCGACCTGATAATTAAAGAAGGCATTAAAAAGAAATTTGTGATAAATGCGAGATTGGAAGTTGCAAAAAGACCGGAAGTTCTTGAGAAAATGTATAAGGCAGGTTTCGCGGGGTTCCTGTTAGGCGTAGAATCAGCTCACGATAAGACCTTAGCATCAATGAATAAGGGGTTTAGCGTTCAAAAAATCAGAGAATATTTTGAGGTATTGAAAAAATTTAATTTTTTCTATCATTGTTACTTTATCATAGGTAACATAGGCGAAACCAGGGATGAAATACTCGATATAATAAAATTTTCACATGAGCTTGGTGTAGACACGCTTGGCTTATCCATTTTAAGAGCCACCAAATACTCTCCTCTAAAAGATATAATAAAGCAACTTGATGATTACTATATTGAAGACAATTCAGGTAAAGTATATTCAAATTTATTGTCTATTGAAGACCTTAATCAGATACGAAGGACTATATATTCCTCGTTCTTTACAATGCCAGTAATACTAAGAATATTAAAAAAGCTGATAATATACAGATTTCTTACAGTCGGGCGTCTCTACAAGATAATAATTCATATGGTAAGGAAAAAGATCCAAAAAACGGCCAAGAAATGGAATCTAAACACCCCAGTTAAAAAGCTCACGCCAATTCATAAAGCCTGATACAAAAGCTGTACTCTTTCACGGCTCCACCCCTTCGAGCAATACTTCCACACCAAAACGCTCTTCGGCTATCCTTAGCAATATCCTTCTGTGACAGGCCTTTGATGGCCCTTCGTAGCATACAAGAAAAACATCCTCCTTTTGGGCACGCTGACTGATCTTTTCCAGTTTTTTGAGGGCTTCCGGGCTTCCCACAATCTGGTTTCTGAACCTTTTTTCATAATCACAACACAGGTATGCCCGATTATGTGCTTCAACACTTCCCTCACCGTACTGCCTTTCTAACTCCGTTTGTTTTCTCTTAAATTCATGGAAAATCTCATCTGATGGAGCCAGTTCATCGTTCCCTCTTTTCCGGGCGACAAATATGCATTTATCTTTTCGTATTTTCTTCTTTACCATCTTTGAAAGACTTGCTTCCCTGAGCATTTCAATCTCCCAAGAATAACAGCAATGTCCAATGTACCTGGTAGGCAATCATAATTGATAACCTCGTAAAAAGTCGCGTTAAGCCTTTTTACTCGGCGGGGAAGGGC
>CAZIXY010000064.1:0-12953 GCA_964543315.1 uncultured Desulfobacteraceae bacterium
CTACCCTCAATATGAAGTATCCACGGTGAATATAATGTTTAAGTGGGAAGACATAACACATCTACCAATAGATGAGCGGGCCAGGTTGGGTATTGGCATGTCTTTCCAGCGGCCGCCCACCATAAACGGACTGAAGACCCGGCAAATGGTCAAGCTCTGCGCATCAGAGGATGTGGACGAGGAGGCCCTGGCAAAAAGGGTCAATTTCGAGGATTTTCTGGAAAGGGACCTGAATGCGGGCTTTTCAGGAGGAGAGATCAAGCGCTCCGAACTCCTTCAGTTAATGGCGCAGGCCCCGGATCTCCTGTTGTTTGACGAGCCTGAATCCGGAGTGGATATGGAAAACATTTCACTTGTGGGCAAAACTATTGCATCTTTGTTACAGAAAGAACCTCCCACCGACAAAACCAAAACCAAAATGGAGTCCAAGCTGGCGCGGACAAAAATGGGATTGATCATTACCCATACGGGATATATCTTGGACTATGTGGCCGCCGATAAAGGGCAGGTTCTTTACGACGGGATGTTAAGTTGCATCAACAATCCCAGGGAAATATTAAATTGTGTAGGGGAATCAGGATATGGGGAGTGCGTACGATGTATAGTAGAGAACAATTAAGAGAAAAGGCGAGTAAGGCGAAAGACAAAAGGGGAGCTATCGGACCCGATGTTGATCTGACAAAATTTGATGAGACTCCGGTAACCCACTCTTACATGGAGGACGAGGATCTCTGCTCGATACCCAAAGAGGAACAGAACCGACTCATCATGGCGGGTCTGGATGTCACCAAAAGGGAAAGAGGCGGCACCTATTTTCAGAAGGACACGGAGGTCGTCCATTGTCACATGCCGCAGGAAGGCATCGACGTCATCCCCATACGAAAAGCCCTTGAGCACCATGACTGGATAAAGGATTACTACTGGAACCTCGTGGAAGTGGACGCGGATAAATACACCGCTGCGGCCGAGCTTGGATTGCACGACGGTTATGTCATCCGGTCTCATCCGGGAAGCACATCCGTCTATCCCGTCCAGGCCTGCCTCTATCTGGACAAGGACGGAATTCAACAGAATGTCCATAACATCATCATTGCGGAAGAAGATTCGGAGCTCCACATAATCACCGGCTGTGCCACGTCACCCCATCTGAAAACAGGCGTTCACGTGGGCGTCTCTGAATTCTATGTAAAAAAGAATGCCAAACTGACCTTTACCATGATCCACAACTGGGCGGAGGACATGATCGTTCGACCCAGGTCGGTTGCCCGGGTAGAGGAAGGCGGACTTTTTTTGAACAACTACATCTGTATGAAGCCGGTGCGTTCCCTGCAGATGTACCCGACGACGCACCTGGTGGGAGAAGACGCTGTCTCCCGGTTCTACAGTATCATTGTGGGAAGCCCCGGCTCCGAATATGATCTTGGTGGCAGGATATTCCTGAAAAATCCCGGTGACCGGGCCGAGATTATATCACGCGCCATCAGCAACGGCGCAAAGATAATTGCCAGAGGGCATCTGATCGGGGAGACTCCGGATATAAAGGCCCACCTGGAATGCCGGGGCCTGCTTCTGAACGGCGGTATTATACACGCCATACCCGAATTGGAGGGAAAGGTTGATGGGGTCGAGATGTCTCATGAGGCTGCGGTAGGCAAGATTGCACAGGAAGAGATCAGCTACCTCATGTCCCGGGGACTCACAGAAGACGAAGCCACCGCCACCATTGTTCGAGGTTTTTTAAGCGTCGACATCCCGGGGTTACCCGCCCAGCTGAAGGCGGAAATAGACAGGGCGATTGAAGAAAGCGACAAGGACATGATGTAGGTCTTCGGTACCGGATTTTCATTTAAGAAACTTTGCTTGTTGGAATCTTATTAAATCAGAAAAGGAGGAAGTCATGAGTTTTGAATCGTTTGAAGAAATCATTCAATTTGCCATCGAAAGAGAAAAAGAGGCGGTCGCTTTCTATAAGGATGCCGCCGGGCATGAGCCTTACGCAAACGGGAAAGACGCCTTCGAAGGCTTTGCCCGGGAAGAGCAAAAGCACCAGGCATTGCTGGAAGACTTTCTCAAAGGTGAAAAAAAGGTGTCTGAGTACAAGCTCGAATGGATCCCTGATATGAAGCGGAGTGACTACCTGGTGGACATGGAATACGAGAAGGGAATGCCTTACCCTGACGCCCTGAGGCTTGCGATGAAGCGGGAAGAAAAATCACTGGAGCTGTATAATGCCCTGAGAAAAAAGACGGACAACGAAGAGGTCATAAAGGTGTTTCAGATGCTGGCCCAGGAAGAGGCCAAACACAAACTGGCCCTTGAGACACTCTATGACGACTATATGGCACAACAGGGAGATTAACCCGGATCCGGAAACTCTCAGAAAATAGGGAAAGGAATATTCATGAGTGACGAAAGCATCATTGTCAGATGTCCTCATTGCAGCACCAAGAACAGGGTTCCCAAAAGCCGCATGAAGGATCGTCCGGTTTGCGGAAAGTGCGGGACCCAACTATCCTTTGGCAACGATCATGGTCGGCCTGTGGATATCACCGACAAGACATTTCATTCGGAAGTATTATCCTCTCCCGGGCCTGTCATTGTTGATTGCTGGGCCCCCTGGTGTGGCCCATGCCATATGGTGGCGCCTGTACTCGAGCAGCTGGCCTCGGAATATTCCGGCCGTGTCAAAATCGTCAAACTTAATGTGGATGAAAATCCAAAGACAGCTTCTCAATATTCAATCCAAAGTATACCGACGATGCTTTTTTTTAAAAACGGTGAATTGGTTAATACTTCAATCGGCGCCTTGCCGAAAAATGAAATAGAAAAACACCTTAAGGTTCTTCTGTGACCATTTGTCAGGGACCCGACCGTGTCTATAAGATCTGAATGAAATGATTTTTAGGGAGGAAAGAATTACACATAAAAAAACAAAATGTCCGGATTGTATTGAGTGCCAGATTTGCAGCGAAAGCCGCTGCCGTCTGTGTCGGAAAGGCGCCCATTCAAGAACGACTCCGGCACAGGGGCTAAAAAAGGACAAGCTGAAAAGGAAGGTTTCTTTTATAAAACCACCTGAAACGCTTGCCCATACCACCGTCGGTTGTGCCGAATGCCATATGATCAAGGGAGAGAAGCACAAGGATACCTTCGAGCACAACGCTTATGATATTCATACTGTCGTGACTCCCGGAGACTGCGCCGCGTGTCATCCCGCCGAGATGGAACAATACGAAAAAAGCTTCATGTCTCAAGCGTACGGAAATCTTCAGAACAACCCTGTTTTCCGGTCCCTTGCGGACTCCACGAACGGTGTTCAAACATTCAAAGATATGAAAACGCTGACGAAAGCGCCTGATGCTGACACGGATGCTGATTCGTGTCTGTTTTGTCATGGGACGGTCATTGAAGTAAAGGGCACGGAAACCAGGGAGACAGTTGAGGGAGAAATGGAATTTCCCATTCTTTCGGGCTGGCCCAACCAGGGCGTCGGCAGGGTCAATCGTGACGGATCCAAAGGATCCTGTGCAGCCTGCCATACACGGCATCGATTTTCCATCAAAACGGCAAGAAAGCCCCACACTTGCTCAGAATGCCACAAGGGTCCTGATGTACCCGCTTATAAAGTTTGCTCGGTCAGCAAACACGGAAACGTCTATTCTTCACATAAAGGCCAAAGAGATCCTCCTTAAGGCAGGATTTAGTGAAAGGAACATCACAATAAAGATAGAGGACAAAAAGAAAGGGATCGCCGCCAGGGGTATCATTAATGAGGCGAATGCAGGTTATGATACCATCGTTTTGGGAAGAAGGGGCCTGTCAGGTATAAAGGAATTTTTTCTTGGAAGTGTCCCACTGAAAGTACTTCATTCCGCCGGTAACATATCAGTTTTGGTGGTAAATTAAGGAAAAAGGCGAATCTTCATTCAGAATTCAACGAGGCGTCCTTCCTTAACAACTTCTCATATGAAAAAACAGCCGGGACATTTCTGGAGATGGAGGTTTTAACATGGCCGATTATGTGATCATAGGTAACGGTGTGGCGGGAACAACCGCCGCGGAAAATATCCGCAAGATGGACAATGAAGGCAAAATCACGATAGTGACCGAGGAGGATCTCCCCTTCTATTACAGGATAAGATTAAACGAATACATATCCGGCGATATAGATGAGCAGGATTTAATAGCCAAAGAAGATCAGTGGTACAGGGATCGAAATATCGATCTTAGGCTCATGACACGCATAAGGGGGACGGAGCGCCAGGAAAAATTCATAATCACTGAAAATAAGGAGCGGCTCGTTTATGACCGTCTCTTAATCGCCACAGGGAGCCACTCGTTTATCCCGCCCATAAAGGGCTCCGACAAAAAAGGCGTTTTCGCCCTGCGAACGATCAAGGATGCCCGCAGCATTTCGGCCTATGCCAGGGAGTCTGAAGACGTTGTCCTTATAGGCGGTGGCCTGCTTGGTCTTGAGGCTGGAAATGCCCTCCGGAAGTTGGGGAAAAGAGTCACGGTGGTAGAGTTTTTCCCAAGGCTTTTGCCGAGGCAGCTGGATGTGGGCGGTGCAAAAAGACTCCAGAAAATCATGGAAAGGATGGGTTTTTCATTCAGGCTTGGTGCCAAGACACAGGAGATCACGGGGGATGATAATGCAAACGGTGTTGTCCTGGAAGGTGGAGAGACCCTGCATGCAGAGATGGTTATCATCTCAGCAGGGGTCCGCCCCAACATTGAAATGGCCGAATCTTTGGGGCTGGACAATGACAAAGGCATCAAGGTGGATGAACGCCTTCAGACCAACCAGCCCGATATATATGCGGCCGGTGATGTCGCGGAATTTAGGGGAATGCCCTATGGTATATGGCCGGCCGCCATGGAGCAGGGAAAAATAGCCGGAGTTAACATGGCGGGCGGAAGTGAAGTTTACAAGGGGACCACCATGGCTAACACATTAAAGGTGGTAGGAATTGATCTGGCTTCTGCAGGAAATATCGATGCGGAAGATGAACTGGAGCCCAGGATCACCACGGATGAAAAAGCCTACAAGAAAATCGTAATTGAAAACAACCGGATCATCGGCTGTATCATGCTTGGGGAGACAAAAGGCTTCAATAAAATAACCAAAGCGATTTCTGAAGGTGTGGATGTTTCACAAATAGAGGATCAGATGCGGTCAATGGGATTTAATTTCAATGGCTGAAATTCACGAAACCAGTTTTGAGCCGGCCGAATTTCTTGTTGAAAATATAAATCTCTTGCCGAAAGGGCAGGCCCTCGATCTTGCTATGGGTACCGGCCGTAACTCGGTCTATCTGGCTGAGAGGGATTTTGAGGTCCAGGGTGTCGACATCTCGGCCGAATCGGTTAACAGGGCATTGGAACTGGCTCATAAGTCCGGTGTAAATCTCAAAACCCAGGTGGCGGATCTGGAGAACGGTTACCGCATTGAGGAAGCCGCCTATGAGGTCATCATCTGTTTCAATTACCTGTATCGTCCCCTGATTCCGCAGATTAAAGCAGGGCTTCGCAGGGGCGGTACGGTGGTCTATGAAACCTTTATCGTGGATCAGGCCCAATTTGGGAAGCCAAAAAACCCGGACCATCTTCTGAAGCACAATGAGCTTCTGGTCCTATTTCGTGAATTCAGATGCCTTCGCTATCATGAAGGGATTTATGAAAACCAAAGGGCACTTGCCGGGCTCATTGCGGAAAAAAATTAACATAAGACCAGGATAAAAATGCTACCGGACGGTTTTCAACCCATAGAAATTCAACACAAAGAGATATTTGAAAGTTTCTTTCTGAAGGACCCCCCTGAGACATCCGAATTAACCTTATTTGAATCCGTGGGCGGATTTCCGGAAGTTCCGATTGCCGAGGATCTCTATTTGGTACGACGGCTCTCAAAAATCGGGAGAATTCCGATTGCACCCGTGTATGCCGTGACCTCAAGCCGGAGATGGCAAAAGCTCGGGTTGCTCCGCACCACTCTTATCCATCAGATCATCCTGGTCGGTATCGCCTTGGGTGTTGTGCCACATATGCTTGCTTCCCTTTATCCGGTTTTACGCAGGCAATAAAAACCCTTCCAAACCCAATGGGGCATGGTGGCACAATTGCTCCATAAAACGAAAGGAGTCTATAACATGTTTGTCTTAGGCTTACAAGGAAGTCCCCGTACCAAAGGAAATACCAGTGTGCTTCTTTCCGCGTATCTCGCCGAGGCGGAAAGACTTGGGGGTCAAACAGAATATGTGGACGTGGACAAGAAAAATATCTCCCCATGTAAGGAATGCGGCACCTGCGAAAAAAAGGGTTTTTGTCCCATTGAAGATGATATGCAAGAAATCTATCCCTTGCTTCGTCGGGCGGACATCATCGTGATGGCCACCCCTGTCTTCTTTTACGGACCCACGGCACAGATGAAGGCCCTTATTGACAGGACCCAGGCACTGTGGGCGAGAAGATATGTGCATGAACTTATTGATCCGGGCAGAAAGTGGCGACTTGGCTTTTTACTCTGTTTAGGGGCCACAAAAGGCAAAAACCTGTTTGAAGGTGTTCTTCTCACAGCCAAATACTTTTTTGACGCGGCCGGTGCACGTTTTGACGGCAGTCTTACCTACAAGCAAATCGAGGCTTCAGGGGACATAGAAAAACACCCAACGGCCCTTAGCGATGCCAGGGAAAAGGGCGGGGCGCACCTGGCCCCGTTTCTGAAAAGAAAGAAGATCCTCTTTGTCTGCAGGGAAAATGCCTGCCGGAGCCAGATGGCAAGTGCCTTTACCCAGTTCCATGCCGGGGACAAGATAGAGGCTGAAAGCGCGGGGAGCGCACCGGCAAAGGAAATCAACCCGGTCATGGAAGAGGCCATGAGGGAAAAGGGGATTGATATGGCATTTTGCAGGCCAAAATCCATTGAGGAAATCGCACATCTTTGGAAACCGGACCAGATTATATCCATGGGCTGCGAGGATGCGTACCCTTACTTTCCCGGAGTGCCGAATGAGGAATGGAACTTGGAAGATCCTGCAGAAAAACCCATTTCCTTTATGCGCGATACCAGAAACAAAACCGAAAAAAAGGTTAAGGACCTTATCAAAGGTCTATGTTAGATTCGGATCAAAACCTGACAGGCTGAGCAACTATACCGGAAAAACAAAAAATGTCTTATCGTGCTCTAAAACAAGGGATCCTGGGACTCCTAAAATCGCCTGACTTCGACCTTTCCGTTGAAGAAATCCGCCGTTTGCCCGCTCGCAAGGTGATCAACCCCCTCTTTTCCTTGCTATACAATAAGGATGAGCAGGTGAGGTGGCGAGCAGTGACCGCGTTTGGTGCGGTCGTCGAAACACTTGCCGATAGCGATATGGAATCCGGCCGCATCATCATGCGCAGGATCATGTGGAACCTGAATGATGAGTCCGGGGGTATTGGATGGGGCTCCCCGGAGGCCATGGGTGAATCCCTGGCCCGGCACGAAGGTCTTGCAAAAGAATACGCCGCTATACTGCTTTCCTATGCAAGGGAGGACGGCAACTATCTGGAGCATGAAATGCTGCAACGAGGCCTCCTCTGGGGAATTGGAAGGCTCGCCGAGATGAGTCCTGATCTCATAAAACATTATCTGCCCCATCTCATTCCCTACCTGAAATCCGGAGATGCCTGCGTCAGGGGTCTGGCGGCTCGGGTTATGGGACTGCTGGGTTTAAAGGAGGCCGGTCCGGAACTTGAGCGTCTTACGGAGGATGATTCGGAAATCAAACTGTATACGGGAAATACATTGCTCAAGAGGCAGGTAAAGGATTTGGCACAAGAGGCATTGGAAAAACTGCCCCAATCCTGACCCCATTTCCCACTTGACGATTGCAAGAAGAACGAGTATATTTATCACAATCGTAAAATACTCGCTTGTATTTTATGATGGAGGTGAAATTGGTTGATTATTTACACCGATATGTAGAGAAGGCGGTCTCTGACGATGTAAAACGCAAAATGGTTTTTGTCGCTGGACCGCGACAGTCCGGGAAAACCACCATGGCCAAGTGGTTATGCGATACTGCTGGGTTTGATGTAGGTAAGCGGTATCTAAACTGGGATTCACCGGAGGACAGGGAAAATATTATCATTGAGCGCTTTCCAGCAGGGCCTGGATATCTTGTGCTCGATGAAATTCACAAGTATTCGCGATGGCGCCAGGTTGTAAAAGGACTGTACGACAAACGCGGTGATGAACTCAATATTCTTGTTACCGGAAGCGCGCGGCTTGACCATTACCGTCGTGGTGGCGATTCCCTGCAAGGACGATATCATTTTTTCCGGCTTTTTCCTTTGACATTTGCCGAGCTTGGCATGCCGGTCCCATCAGCGGTAAGGGACCTTCTTATCTATGGAGGATTTCCCGAACCGTTCATACTGCATTCAGTAACACAGAGTAAACGATGGAGCAGAGAATATCGTTCGCGAATTGTCAGGGAAGAACTGGCTGACCTTGAGAATGTTCAGGACCTGGGCATTATTGAAAAAATGGTATTGCGTCTTCCTGAACTGGTAGGTTCTCCACTTTCAATAAATGCACTGAGAGAAGATTTACAGGTCTCCCATCAGTCAGTATCGCGGTGGATTGTTATGCTTGAAAATCTTTACATGATTTTCAGGATATATCCATTTGGAACACCCAAAATAAGGGCAGTCAAAAAAGAGGCAAAGCACTATCATCTTGACTGGACAGTAGTTAAGGACATGGGAAAGAGATTTGAAAACCTTGTTGCCTGTCATCTTCTGAAATGGTGCTTTTTTCTGCAGGATTCCAAGGGCAGGGATATAGAGCTTCGCTATTTCAGGGATGTAGACAGACGAGAGGTGGATTTCGTTATTGTTGAAGATGGAAATCCAGTTCACTTTATAGAATGCAAAAAATCGGGGAAAAGTCTTAGCCGATCACTTTGCTATCTAAAAGTTCGTTTCCCTTCTGTACGGGCCACACAGGTATCACTTGAAAATGATATGGACCTGATTACAAAGGAAGGTATCCGTATGTGTTCAGCCCACCTGTTTCTATCTGATTTCATATGAATGCTTGGGCCAAAACAGGCTCGAACGGCAGAAGCAGCAACCTTTTAACCCTGTCCTCATGTTTGCCATAGATTACAGGATTGACTCCAGCGCCGTCACCATCATAGCAACCGCCCTCTATGCGAACGGCACCTGGCTGACCCTGCTGCCCACGGTCTTTGTCGGAGGCACCCTGGTGATCATGCCAAAATTCGATCCCATTAATTTTCTAAAACTTGTTCAAAAGGAAAGATGCACCCATGCCTTTATGGTGCCGACACAGTACACCGTTCTTCTGGAGCAGCCGGACTTTGACTCCCATGACATAAGCTCCATGCGAATCTGTAACTCTGCCGGATCGCCTCTCCGTTTGCAAACCAAACAGGAAGTGATAAATAGATTCAGCGGAGAGCTTTTGGAGCTTTTGGGATTAACCGAGGGAGCAGCCACCACTCTCAAGCCGGAGGACATGGAAAGAAAGATGGAATCCGTAGGGATTCCACTGTTGGGATGGGATATGGCCATAATAGACGATCAAGGAAACGAGCTTCCGAGGGGTGAGGTGGGAGAGATTGTTGCCTTCAGCTCATGGATCATGCCCGAATACTATAAACTACCGGATAAGACGGCTGAAGCGATATGGCTTGACAAACAGGGAAGAACCTTCCTAAAAACAGGAGACATGGGAAAAATTGACGAGGATGGATTCCTTTACATACTGGACCGGAAAAAGGACATGATCATATCCGGTGGAATCAATATTTTCGCCAGTGACATTGAAGAAGTTTTCTCGAGACAGCCAAAAATCAAGGATTGCGCGGTGATCGGGGTCTCACACCCCAAGTGGGGAGAAACGCCCTGGGAAAAGTCCTGAAAAGAGAGTTGAGGGATACCTACTAGTAGAACGTTTCCTAAATATTCCTGCAATAAATACAGTCATTGCGAGCGAAGCGAAGCAATCTCTAACACTATGGAATTTCAATAAGATTGCTTCGTCGCTACGCTCCTCGCAATGACGTGTTGTTTGCAATGTTATTTTGGAATCATACCACTAGAATTAGGACCGCTTTAGAAAAAGTCGGATCGGGAACCTTGGTTTGGGAGACCCATTAATGAAATGATAAGATAGGGAGGGACAAAAGCGATGCCTTCAGAAAGCCCCTTGACGGACAGACTTATCCTGGTAGTCGACGATGAGCCTGATATCCTGGATACCGTGGCAGAATATCTCGAAGGATGCCAGGTCCATAAGGCAACAGAGTACGACACCGCTCTCCAATACATCCTGAGTTACACATATGATGTGATTATTCTCGATATTATGGGCGTCAATGGTTTTGAGCTTTTAAAGCAAGCTGTCTCCAGGGGATTTCCAGCAGTCATGTTCACAGCCCATGCCCTCTCAGCCGAATCATTGAAAAAATCAATAAAATTAGGCGCTGTTTCTTTTTTGCCCAAGGAAAAGATTGCGGAACTCAGGTCACATCTTGAAGATGTGGTTTTGGGCGACGGAAAACCTATCTGGCAAAAACTCTTTGACAGGATGGGTGATTATTTCAATAGGAAATTCGGACCCGATTGGAAGGAAAAAGACAGGTTTTTTAAAGAATTTGAAGCAGAGTTGATTGCAAGCATGGAAAAGGAATCATAAAGAGGAACTAAAAAGTAATCTAAAACTCTATTGGTCCGGGAGGCAGGAAATGCAAAAACGCAGAAAATTGGGAAGAGGAGTGGCCATCGTGGGTGCAGGTATGTCCAAATTCGGCATGTTTCGAGATAAAAACTCAAAGGACCTGTTTGCCGATGCCTTTAAAGAAATGGTGGCTTCCGTCGAAAAAGGCCTGGACATCAATGAAATCGACGCCATGTATCTGGGTAATTTTTCAAATGATTTTTTCGTCAATCAATCCCACTGGGGACCGATTATTTCGGATCTGGTGGGCATGGCGCCGAAACCCGCAACAAGGACGGAGGGCGCTTGCGCTTCCAGTGCGCTCGCCTTCAGGGAAGGGATCTTTGCCATAGCCTCCGGGTTCTATGACATGGTCCTGGTAGGTGGCGTGGAGGAGATGTCCAAAAGGACTACCGAGGAAGTGGCCCAGGGATTGGCCCTCGCCACCGTCCCCTATGAGGGAAGAGTGGGTTTCACCTTCCCGGGGGTCTTCGGGGCCTTAGCGACCGCCTATTTTGCAAAATACGGTGCCACGCGGGAAGACCTCATGAATATCACCATAAAAAGTCACAACAACGCGCCGCTGAATCCCAAGGCCCAGTTCCCGCTGAGTATACGGGACCTTATGAACAAAAAGATGGAAAGCCTGAAAAAAAGGGAAGGCTCCGCACCCGACTGGCACGATGAAAAGGATTTTTTGAAGGACTCCAGGGCGAATCCCGTTGTGGCATGGCCCATGCATCTGTATGACTGCTGCCCCATAAGTGACGGTGCAAGCTGTATGCTCCTGGTTTCCGAGGAAATAGCAAAGCAATTTACGGACGATCCCATATATGTGATCGGAATCGGTCAGGGGAGTGGAAGGGGGCTTCATGCCTGTGACGATCTCACATACTTTGAGGCTACACGCTATGCGGCCCAGGAAGCGTACGGCATGTCAGGGCTGAAGCCGCAAGACATCCAATTCTCCGAAGTTCATGATTGTTTTTCCATTGCAGAACTAATCCATATTGAGGACCTTGGTTTTTTCAAGGCAGGCGAAGGATACAAGGCCGTGGCCGAAGGACAGACCAGACTGGATGGTCCCATGCCCATCAACACGTCGGGCGGGCTCAAATGCAAGGGGCATCCCGTCGGGGCCACCGGAATATCCCAGCTCTATGAAGTCTGGACTCAATTGAAGGGGAGGGCCGGTAAGCGCCAGGTCCCGAAAAAGGACCTGCATATCGGCGCAGCCCATAACCTGGGTGGGACAGGCGGCACATGTACAATGACCATTCTCGAGAGGAGATAAAAATGCAAGAAAGACCTTTTAGTGATATTTCCTATGAAAAATTCCTGAATGAAGAAAAAATAATGGGTTCCAAATGCAAGCAATGCCAGGCCCTTTTTGCACCGCCCCGTAACATCTGTCCCAAGTGCTACGGTTCGGACATGCAGTGGGTCGAGTTTAACAAGGAGGGAACACTCATTGCCTTTACGTGCATTGCCGTAGGCCCACCCTTTATGATCGCAGAAGGTTATAATCGAAAAAAGCCCTATATTTCAGGCGTCGTGGAACTGGATGGTGGCGTTCGGGTGGATGCCCGTATAGAAGGTGTCGACGCTAACCGGCCGGATGATATAAAAGTGGGCATGCCGGTCAAGGCAAAATTCCTGCACCGGGGAGAAGGGGAAATAACCGAAACGTATCTTGCCTTTGAGCCCTTGAAGTGAAAACAGCGGCCGCAAGACCAGATTTTAAAAGGACCCAATGATGCGATTAAAAGACAAGGTAACCCTCATCACAGGTGGGGCGGCAGGTATCGGCAGGGCCACGGCGGAACGCTTTGCTGAAGAAGGAGCCAGGGTGATCATAGGTGATGTTGACAAAGAGGCCGGACAAAATACGGTTGAGTCCCTGGATCCCAAAGCTGAATTTTATTTGGTAGATGTCACCGACAGAAAGGGTGTGGAAAGCTGGGTCCGGAAGGTTCTAAACAAATACGGCCGGGTGGATGTGCTTATAAACAACGCCGGTATTCTGCGTGACGCGCTCCTTGTGAAGATTAAAAACGGCAAGCTGATCAAACAGATGTCTGAATCAGATTTTGATCAGGTTGTTGCCGTCAAGGTGGCATGGTCTGCTATTCGTTCAAGATGGCGGGAGATTAAAAAGAGGTTGATCAAAACGCCGGTATTGTCAGTTTCGTGATGAAGGGCCTCTTTGATTTTATCATAAATG
>CAZIXY010000065.1:0-12942 GCA_964543315.1 uncultured Desulfobacteraceae bacterium
GTCCGCATGGTGCGCAAGGGCTCATCTGCATTCACGTAGCAGAATTTACCTCCATAAACCACAAGGATTTTATCTGTCTTTTCCTTGGCCTTGTTAATCCTGTCGATAAGTTGACGTTCTAATTCCCGGATATCCTCATGGAGTCCCGGAGTCGTAAAAAACAAATGATCCGTATCGAGATACCCTTCTTTCTTCAAATGATTCAATTCCAGGCTTAAGGTTCCACAAGATACTACGGCAATATCCGAAAACGATACGTTGTCCATCATTGACCTCCTTTACAATTGCGCGCCTGTTTTTAGCGGATCCAAACATCGGCCTTGTCTTCAATATTGAAGTGCAAGGTTATAGCCTGCACGAACGGCACTGAAAACATCCTGGACATCCATGGCGTCTCCAATAATTTCCATCCCGGGCACAGCGTTTACTATTTCTTCCCCGGGCCCCTCTTCTGAACGCATGCCGGAGGAGAGTATGACGGTCTGGAAGGGGTCCAGGTTCATCTTTTCCAGATCTTTTTCGACCTCAACGCTGTCGGACTTGAACTCTTTAACTGTTGTATGCGGCATCAGTGTGACATTATCCATCTGTGCAATCCGTGCCAAAGCCAATTTTTTTGTGATCATTTCCATCATGCTCCCGATGGGATCGGTTCTCTTTGTGGCTGTCACATCGTACCCTTCCTTACCAAGCTTCTCCGCAATCTCAATACCCGCCCTGCCGGCTCCTATAACAAGGACCCTCGGGCCTTTGAGCTCCTTCTCCTCCCGGAAATATTCCAAAGACGTCATCGTGTACTGGTCCTCGAGGCCCTTGATGTCCGGTATATTCTGAACAGCCCCGACGGCCCACACCAAAAGATCGGGCCGGATATCTTGCACGAGTGCCTCATCCACGGCCCTGCCCATAAGAAGAGACACCTCGCTCGCTTTTACAGAAGCTTCCATGGTGTCCAGCCCCTGTTTCATTGTTTCTTTTCCAGGAGCCTTCCACGCAATCCCGAATTGGCCTCCAAGACATTCCGTTTTCTCGGCTAAGGTAACATTGTGCCCTCGTTTGTTCAGGTACAGGGCCGCGCTCATACCGGCCGGACCTCCTCCAGCAACCAGGACATTCAAAGGCTTTGCTGTCTTTTCCATTGGAGAAAGACCTACCTCCGGATTCAAATTACATCCCAGCGGTTCCCCGTTTTTCAGGCGGTGCAGGCACCCCTGCAGGCAGTAACCGCAGTAAACGATCTCGCCGTACTTATCCTTGCGCCATTTCTCTATCAAATCCGGATCTGCAATAAGAGGTCTTCCAAGGGCCACAAGATCCGCTGTTCCATCTTCTAAGAATTTTATGACCTTTTCCTTCCTCCCCATCCTGCCCGCGACAATCAGGGGAAGCATGGTGTGCTCTCTTACCCATGATAGGGCATCCATCTGTGGCTTCTCCGGCAGACTGCCGTGATGAAAATACCACGGCGGGCTGAAGCAGGTGTTTCCCATGCCTACGTGTATGGCGCTGGTTTCACTCTCCTCCGCCAATTTCAAGAGGGGCAGAAGGTCTTCCTGGCTGATGCCAAACTCAGGAGACATCTCATTACCGGAAATCCTTATGATAACAGGCATGCCCCGGGCTCCTTCTTTGACACGTGCCATGACCTCCCTGCCAAAGAGCAATCGATCCTCACCGAAGCGATCCTCCCTCTTGTTAAGCTTTTTGTTCAGGAATTGCGATATGAGGTAGCCATGGCCCCCTTGTATTTCAATAACATCGAAACCCGTCTCCTTCGCCTTTTCCGCCGAAGACCTGTAACCGGCAAGGATTTCTTCGATCCCCTTCTCAGTCAAGATCTCCGACTCCTGGCCCGTGGTCGGGCACGTAATTGTTGACGGTGCCCTGGGTTTCCCCCCGATGACTTTAGGGTTGGCTGCCGCACCTGCATGGTTCAGGTGGAGACAAGCAAGTCGGTCTTCCCCGTGGATAATATCGACAATTTTTCTGAGTTCTTCGGCACTCTGAGGTAAATGTACGCAAACCTGCTTTGGGTGTTCTCTTCCATCAGCAGCAACCGATACGGGCTCAATTATAATAAGTCCAGGGCCATTTCTTGCAACCTGTTGATAGAAATTTAGCTGGCGGTCCGTCACCGTGCCGTCTGGATTGCCATACCCGAGCTTGATCGGAGGAAAGACAAACCGGTTCACAATCTCCAAATTACCCAAGCTAAACCCGTGAAACATCCTTTCCATTAGCAGCCCCCTTTATTTATAGATGTTTTTCCGTGTTTCACTTTGACGCGCACGCCTGCGGCACCCCCGCAAAAACCGCCAAAAAGAAAACCCTCCTTCCCTTATGTGGCAATAACATGACGCCCGAACACTCTCCCGTTAACGATTTCGAAATTATTTCGTGTTTTTCAGATAATCCGTTCCTTTCAATACAATATCACCTTCACTGACCCCGATATCATCAGCAATAACAGGACATTTTGCCTTTAAAAGGAAGAATACGGGGCGGCTTTCATCGGAAAGCGCCTCATAGTTCCCCTGGCCCTTACTTATTATGAATTCCGAATTATTATAAACCCGCCTGAATTCTGAATTGCATGTTTTAAGAACAACTCCGGGCCCGTCCGTGCCGGAGGACATTATGGTCGCCACTTTGTCTATGCCCGCCTCTACAGCGTCTTCGTGTGTAGCATCATTGATAATCGGAATATCCCTGACAACGTATGTCACCGGTTTATTCATTTCTTCTATGAGCACCCTGTCAAAGACACATTCACCGGCATTATCTCCTATGAATAAGATCTCATCAGCCTTCCCTAAGAAGCTCTTAAATAAAGCGTCGTCGCATATTGCAAAACGCTTATCGAGGATCTCCTCTGTATCATGTTTCAGGTTGAAACCCTTGTTCGGACCAAAATCTATGACATTTCCGGCTATCGCGATTCTAATAGCCGTCAGGAGCCTGTCGTTGGATTTATCAACCTCGCTTTTTAAAAATTGATACAACGACAATGCCTTTTCGGTGCTTTCTCGCTTTATTTCTCTATAGGGATCCGAGTTTCCCGTGATCTCGCTAACCTTATGATAGATAAGTCTCCCGCTCTCCGGGGGAGTGCTTTCAAGCGGTATGTTCCCCAGCATCATCCCCACTTCATCCAATACTTTTTTTATCTTCTTTTCATCATCTGTTGCTATTCTCGCCGCACGGAGCGCCTGTTCCAGGAAGCAGGGAAGGCAATCAAGGTATGTTTTCATTTTCAAAATCCAGTTTATAAACTACAGATACAGTGAAATAGTTGAGTGGTTAGGTGGTTGAGTTGGAAAATAAAGGTCTATATCAGCTAATCGTTTAGCTCTCTAAAACAGGACCTGCACGGAATGATTCCTTATTTTTGAAAACCGCATAACAAAATTATAGACCTAAAGAAAAAAACGCCGCCCCAACCGTAAGTCCGAAAACAAGATTGAATATTTTAATCAAAACGGAATCCTTGAGACTGTAGGACAATAGGGGCAGCATTCCGTGCCCATCCTGAACAAACGATGTCGTTAATAGCACGGAAAATGGTACCAGCCCCTGGGCGTACATCATCACAAATATGAGATGCGGTCCTGATTCCGGAATGATTCCTATGAGGGCTCCGATCAGCAATACCCACAGCATGTGTTCATGAATAAAATCCTTCATATTCCATAAGCTCATGCCCCAATGCACAAAAATCAATGCCCCGAAACTCCACAAGAAAACGCGAAACAGGTGCTTTTTTATGATGTGTCTCCAGATATGGGACTCAAGGTAGTGTTCGGAACACGCCATGATAATGCATATTGTACACAAGGAAAGGCACAGAAAGGTGATGCGTTTCCAGTCCCATACAGGCGCCCCAAGAGTTCCTGTTACGATCAAAACAAGAAAAGAGACGACAAGCATAAGGAGAAGGAATCGGGTGAAGGAAAGGTGCTGAAAATTTTTAATAAGATTTGCGGGTCGAAAGATATCCCCGATCCTTTCCTCCTTGTCTATACTGGAAAGACATTCCTCGCAATCGGCCTCGGCGCACGATTCACAGGGAACAATTCGTAAGACGGTGACTATCCTATCACTTATCCAGGCAAACACTATTCCGAACACGAACAGCAAAACAAAAAGGGCCAGGGCTGTTCCCGGGAACTGGCTCAGCATGACGAATGCCTCGTCCCCTGAAGTCGCTATCATACCCCCCACAATGGCCCCGAAGCCTATCATCCCATGGACATAAAGGCTGACATTCATGAAGGCGCCAAGACAGCCCGGGGTGGAACCGAGTAGTGAGGCCAGAGTATATTGACGCCACTGCCCTCCTTTCATGATTCCTGATATTCGTCTTTCGCTGGCGGTATCGACAAAATCCACAATAAGCATCATCACAAATACGAATACGCTGATCATCAACGCATGCTTGAATACCTCTAATAACGTTTCCATCAGTTAATCCTCAGATTGCACACTCCTATCCGTGTGATATTTCCAATTGCCTTTTTGCTATTCCCGCGTCATGGCGGACCCGCATTTTGGGCATTTCTGCTCATAACAGGGGGTCCCCAATTGATGGGTCGCTCTTTCACCACAGTTGGGACACACGCAGTTACCTCCGGGACCTGCAGCAAAGCCGCCTCCCCGGCCCCGACCACCACCGCCTTGACCTCGTCCACCGCCGCCTCTACCCATTCCTCTACCTGTTCCGGGACCCTGACCTCTCGGTCCTGTTCCGTCTCCTCTCGGCATTTTATTTCCCTCCGTTTTTTCTTTAGATAAAAATAAAGAATCCACGCCCAATAAGTTTGTGTCATAATGGGAAAAATCTGTCATTCCGGACGGGCGATGCTTTGTATTGCGAGATCCGGAATCCAGGCATAAAGAACAATTCCAAAAATTTCACTCGCTTCCTATCTCAAGACTGCTTGCAAGATTTTCCCATATATTTTTCACCGCCTTACAACCTTCGGAATCACCGTCAAATTCCACGATGGTTTTCCCTTGAACCATTGCCTTGGTGAAAGCGGGATCAAAAGGCACCCTCCCTATCACATCGACGTTTCTCTCTTTTGCAAAGGCCTCAATGGCTTCTCCTTCAGCGGGATTGAGATCAAATTTATTTACACAGAGCTTCGCAGGAATCTTGAAAAAAGCCGCTAACTCGGCTACACGCTCCATGTCATGCCTGCCGGAAACAGTAGGCTCTGATACAATGAGCACTGTCGAGGCCCCACCAAGGGATGCTATGACCGGACAACCAATGCCCGGAGGACCATCCGTAAGAAGCAAATCCAGGTTCTTGTCTTCGGCAAGTTTTTTGCCCTCCTGACGGATAAGGCTCACCAGCTTTCCGGAATTTTCTTCAGCAATGCCTAATCGGGCATGGGCCATGGGTCCGAAACGTGTCTCGGAAAGATACCACTCTCCACACGTATTTAAAGGAAAGTCGATTGCTTTCTCAGGGCAGAAATACCAACACACGCCACAGCCCTCACATTCAATGGGGTCCACAACAAAATCCTCACTAATAGCATCCCACCTGCACAAATCCCTGCAAATCCCGCACTGGGTGCATTTGTCCTGATTAATTACCGCCGTATATCCGGATGCAAAATCATGGCGCTCCTTGATTTCAGGATCCATGATCAAATGGAGATCGGCAGCGTCCACATCCGCATCACAAAGGACTTTGTTTTCAGCCAATGAGGCAAATGCCGCAATGATACTGGTCTTTCCTGTCCCGCCCTTGCCGCTTATGATAACTATTTCCTTCATGGTTTTTCCTTGTATTTCCTTTCTGTGCCCAAAAAACTTATCAGAGAACACCGCTTATCATTTCTTTTATAAATGACTCAGGCACGGCCCCGATAATTTGGTCTACCTTTTCTCCTTCTTTAAAAAGCATCAATGTGGGTATACTCATGATACCGTAATTTTGTGCGGTTACTGGTGATTCATCGACGTTCATTTTATAAAACGCCATTGTATTAACATAATCATCAGATAATTTCTCTACAACAGGAGAGACCATTTGGCAGGGACCGCACCATGGCGCCCAAAAATCTATCAGCACAGGGGTCTCTGATTTGAGAACATCTTCCTCAAAATTTTTGTCCGTAACTTCTTTCACCATCTGAATACCTCCTCTTCTACTTTATGCAAGATTTCGATCATTATGGCGCACGGCCACAGTGATCAGGCTCATGAAAAACCACCGGAAGGTGAACAACGCGAAGCCGATGAGGGCATTACTCCTACCTGGCTACTGTTTGAACTCATGGAGGAAAACGCGGATAGCAATACGTCGGTCTCCTTGTTTCCACACTGAGGACAGCACGCTTGTTCTTTATCAGCGCTTTTAAGACACAAATACTCGAAAACATTACCGCATTTTTTGCATTTAAACTCATAAATAGGCATGCACAAGCTCCTTTAATCAGTTATTCGAGGAAAGGATTCCTTCGATATCATGGTATAATGTCTTGAATTTGTCTTTCCATTCGGGAATCACATCCACGACCATGTCACCCCTTGAGTACGCCTCCGCAATCCGCCGGTCAAATGGAATTTCCATTAAAACGGGCAGATCTTCCTCTTTAGCATATTTCTTTACCTGATCATCGCCCATGTCCGAACGGTTGATTACCAGCCCGCAGGGAATCCCGAGTATCTTGACGGCCCCGACGGCTAATTTGAGGTCGTGCAGCCCGAACGGCGTGGGTTCCGTAACCAACAAAATAAAATTCGCACCTTTCATGGACGCAATCACGGGACATGAGGTGCCGGGGGGGGCGTCAATAATGGTCACTATGCCGGCCCGGCTGTATTCACGCACTTTTCTAATCAGGGGGGGAGACATGGCCTCGCCGACCCTCAATTTACCGTGGACAAATTCCAGACCGTTCCTGTGTCCCTTTTCAATGATGCCCAATTCCCTCTCCGTCTCTGAGATAGCGTCCTCGGGACAGACCTCCATGCAACCACCGCAGCTATGGCAGAGTTCATGAAAAGGCAAAACCGTCTCACCAATCACGACAATGGCCTTGAACTGGCATATTTCGCCGCATTTTCCGCAGAGACTGCACTTTTCCATGTCCACCTCGGGAACTGGAGTGGAAATGGTCTTGACCTCTTCGATTACGGGCCGGATAAAGAGATGTGAATTCGGTTCTTCCACGTCACAGTCCAGGACCTGGACATCGGACTCAAGAGAAACTGCCAGATTGGTAGCCACGGTGGTCTTTCCTGTACCGCCTTTTCCACTTGCTATACTGATAATCATTACTAGCTCCTTATTAAACCGTTAACAAACCCTGCCTGTCGCCCGGCGGGCGGTTATGAACCTGTGAACGCTTACATCCTCGCAATTAATAAGTGACGATATTAAAAGCGGTTTGCTTCTATTTAATGGTCGCAGACATTTGCGCCTGCTACCAGGGTATTAGAAAGGTACTGGTTCGCCAGGGATTCCGGAGAATCCATGGGCGCTCCGATAATGACCTCAATCCCATTTTCCTTCAAAAGTTCCTGTGCCCTTGTTCCCATTCCGCCCACAATAATGACATCCGCACCCTGCTCATGGAGCCACTGGGGCAGCACTCCGGGCTCATGACCCGGCGGGTTTCGCATTTCCGTCTTCACTATGTTTCCGTCATGAGTTTCTATGAATGCGAATTGTTCGCAGTGACCGAAATGGGCCGAGAGTTTGCCGCCGGTCACAGGAACAACGAGCATTTTTCCATCTGCGGATACCCTTTCCGTGACCGGAGACTCCTTTTTGTCTTGCGTTTGCGGGATGGGGTTCGCACCGCTCTCCGTAGCTTTCACGACCGCATCCACTATTTTATTGAATTCCTGGGTGATCGAAAGCTTATCGTTGTCCAAAATACTCATGCTTCCCCTGTCGCCGTTTGATACGACTTCAGGTTCAAGGGGCAAGGTTCCCAGAAGTCTCAGGCCCTCTTTTTTTGCAGTGAGCATACCGCCGCGGGTTTTGAATATATCAATCATTTTTCCACAATGAGGACACTTAAGACCGCTCATATTTTCAACAATGCCTAAGATGTCCATATTGACCTGGCGGCAGAAGTTGATGGATTTTCTGACATCCGCTAATGAAATTTCCTGGGGAGTCGTCACAATCACTGCCTTTGCATCGGTTATGGTCTGTGCGACGGTCAGCGGCTCATCTCCTGTGCCGGGGGGGCTATCAATAATCATATAGTCAAGATCCATCCACTCGATATCTGCGATAAATTGTCTGATAACGCCTATCTTAAGCGGCCCTCGCCAGATCGTTGCCGCATCTTTATTTTCTCCCATAAGCGGTTCAATGGAAATGACCTCCATGGTTGGAAGATACCTGACCGGTTGTGCCTTTCCTTCACTGGCACCGGGTCCGATGTTTCCTTTGAGACCAAGCATTCGCGGAATGCTGGGACCGTGAAGATCCACATCCATAAGGCCCACCCTGTAGCCCCTCTTCGCCAGTGCTACCGAAAGATATGCCGCTATGCTGCTTTTGCCGACGCCGCCTTTGCCGCTCATGACCAGGATTTTGTTCTTTATTTGGCTGAGTCTTTCCTTTATCTCCATATCCTGTTTTTTGAAGTTATCCTGCTGTCCCTTGTTTCCATTTGCCATAAGTCATTAACCTCCAATTTTTTACTAAAAATTGATAACCTCGTAAAAAGCTATGCAAAATTATTTGCGATTAAATTCAGTTTATTTTATTGCAAATACTAACCTTATATTTACCCAAGGCCATCATGTTTATCTCAATATCTTCCATCTGCTTACGCAAGTCACTTGCCAGGTCTTTCTCAACCTCTTCAGTTCCTCCTCCTTCTCCCCTCATAATTCTGCTGTGTAGTATACAGCCGTATTTTTGCGCTCTACGCGGACTTGTCCGGTCCTCATAAGATTCCCCAGATACTTCGAGACCTCATTGAGATGCATACCGAAACCATCCGCGATCTGATCCGCAGTGCAAGGCCGGCGTCGCAACATGGCAAGGACCGTTTCCTTCGTTGCCCGTACGGAAGTATCCTTCTTTGTGTTGAACTCGGCAATGACTTCCGCTGTGGGGCTAAAAAGATGGCATAGAGAGGCCAGACGTTCTGCGGGAAGGGCCTCGGCAAATTCCTCCGAGGGAGGCCGCACTGCAGTATTAAGCTGTATGCGATCCGGTTTTATTTCTTCGGCCAGGGCGGCGATCCGGCCGACATCATCAGGCGTGCTGTTCATGCCTGCCACTATAAAAACCTCCATCCATAGCTCTCCCTTGAATTGCGTACGAAAGGCCCGTTGTCCGTTGACCAGTTCTTTAAATTCCAATTCAGGATGGGGCCGGTTCACCCACCCGTATGAGACTCGGTCCCAGGCACTCAGCGAAACCTTTACCACGTTGGCGAGGGCTGCCGCCTCTCGTGCTTCAGGAAGATGAAGCATTGTTCCATTGGTCAGGAGAACGGCGGGTATCTTACTGTTTTTACGTACAAATTCAAGCATCTCACCAAAACGGGAATGGAGCGTGGGCTCCCCGGACCCGGAAAGGGTAATATAGTCAGCCTTGCCGTCTCTTCGCAACCATTCTGAAATTTCCGCGATCACGTCCTCCGTGGGGGCATATTCTTCTCTGTTGACCGTCCTCATAGTGGTCCGACCCAACTGGCAGAAAACGCAATCCAGACTGCATGTCTTGTATGGAGTCAAATCCACTCCCAGCGACCGTCCGAAGCGTCGGGAAGGTACCGGCCCGAAGAGATATTTATAGTCTCCCATTGATTACTTTTCCTTTCTTGAACTTTTATCGTGCCCGGTTCCGCATCCAGGCATTCGGAATTTGGTATCGTAAAGGCCACCGGCCAAATAGGCATCAAGCACCTCGTCAACCGCGCCTGCCACGAAGGGCATAATCCTGATACCGTAAGTCTCAATTATATTGGCAAATGAATCCGAAACTGCTCCGCAAATCAAAACCTTGACACCCAGTTCATTAAGCTTCGTGGCTCGTGCAAAAGGAGACTCGTAACGAAAGGGTTCAAAATGATTGCCGGTTGCCATATCCCCATCGACATCCACGACAAGCAATGTCTGTGCGCAATCAAAAACAGGAGAAATGCGATTTTCCCATACGGTTAAAGCCAATTTCATTTCCACAATCCCCCTCAACCCACCCAGACATAGCAAATAGTGTGCCGTCGTCTAATAAATAATTTTTCAAACAATAAACACTGTAATATCATCTAATTATCATGCAATCAGGCTTTGGGGGAGAAAATAAAGATGCGGGTTTAGTAGCGCGAATGCAACAATATAGCTCACTATAATTGCATTTATGCAACCCTAAATGGCCTGTTTTCTGTCAGCGCGTCCGTCGATTTTTGGAAGATCAATACCCAATATTTTAATCTTTCTAAATAGTGTGCTCTTATGTATGCCGAGGTCTCTGGCCGCTTTCATACGATTATATTTGTTTCGTTTCAAGGCATCTATGATCATCAATGCTTCTACCGACTGCAAGGCTGCATCTATTTTTACATGCGTCGTTTGTTTCGGGAGCAAGGCCCTGAGGTTATCCGGTAAACAACGCCAGCCGATCTCCCCTTCGGGACACAGCACCAGGGCATGCTCGATAATGTTTTCCAGTTCCCGGATATTGCCCGGATAATCGTGAGCAATAAGTATCGCGAGGGCCTCGTGGCTTATCCCTGAGACAGACTTTCCATGCAGGCGGTTGAGCCTTGTGATAAAGTGTTTCACTAACATCGGGATATCTTCCTTGCGGTCGCGCAGGGGAGGCAAATCCAGTCTAACCACATTAATGCGATAAAAAAGATCCTGCCGAAAGGCACCTGCTTTAACCAGTTCGCTCAGATCGCTATTTGAAGCAGCAATGACACGCACATCGGCCTTGACAGGTTCTGTCCCGCCCAGTGGCTGAAAGGTATGATCCTGCAATACCCTGAGAAGCCGCACCTGAAAAGCTGCGCTGAGATCTCCGATTTCATCCAGCAGGATTGTTCCTCCTTCGGCAAGCGCGAAGTGACCCGGTTTATCCTTGACAGCATTGGTAAAGGCCCCTGCCTTATAACCGAAAAGCTCGGATTCGAGCAAGGTATCCGGGAAGGCACCGCAATTGATTGCGACAAACGGTTTCTCCCTTCTGGGACATAGATCGTGGATTGCCCGGGCCAAAAGCTCCTTACCGGTGCCTGTCTCTCCCTGGATCAGCACTGTGCTGTCACTCTGTGCTACCTGGGGCAGTATCCTGAATATTTTGCGCATTGAAGGGCTGCGACTGACCATATTCCCGATCTGATAGCGAGAATCCAGTTCCCTTCGCAACTCCTCCACCAGGCTCATATCACGGAATGTTTCAACACCTCCCAGCACCATGCCGTTTTCATCCTTGAGCAGCGAGGTAGAAACCACTACCGGGATGCGTTGTTTGTCACTATTTATAATATAGGCCGATGTGTCGACAAAGGGTTTTCCCTCCTTCATGGTGCGACGAAGGGCGCAATTCGTTTCACATATGCTGGACCGAAAAACTTCCCGGCAATTCTTCCCTATGGCCTCATCACGGGAAATTCCGGTAATCTGTTCGGCAGCACGGTTGAAAGATGTGATGCGCCACTCGTGATCCACTGTAAACACGCCATCGGAAACACTCTCGAGGATGATCTTGGTAACGTGCTGGGGTATCTGATAAGGCTTATCTTTTTTCATCGCATGCATATGACAGTAAAAAGCCCTTTATCCAAATGATTTGAAAGACAGCGGTCCGGGATTAGAGGTTTCAAGGTGCCCAGAAGATACTCCGGATAAAATCAGTCGGCAACCTGGATGACCGCATTGGGATGCTCTGTTTTCCCCTGTTTGACTAATATCAATACATCCTGCAATTCTTCAAAGGGAAACCGGCTTGTATTCATGTTTAAGTCAAGTTTCCCAACCATGCTGAAAAATCCCTCCGCATCATCCCTTTTTACATGGTACAGGCTCCTTATCGAATGGCCCCAGAGGTTTTCGCTGTAATTATCAATGACAATCTGAGATGAGGCAACGGGCGCCATCACCAGGGTGCCCCCTTTTTCTAATTGCGAGAGGGCGGGCTCCACCAGATTTCCGGCGGGTGGGAAAACAATTGCCGCGTCTAATGTGCATGGCATTTTTTCTTTTGAGGAGTCGGCAGCCCAGTGTGCGCCCTCCCTTTTCGCTCTTTCGATATTCTTTGAAGATCTGGTACTCACGTATGTTTCCATACCCATGTATTCCGCCACCTTCAAAACAAAATACGCCGTGGGACCAAAGCCGTAAAGCCCTAACCTGAGACCTTTTTGGGCCTCCGTGAGCCTGAATGCCGCATATCCGGCTATTCCCGGGCACATGAGCGGCGCAATCTGCTCAGGTTCCAACTGAACATGATTTAATGGTAAGGCATAATCCTCGGAAATGGTAATATATTCTGCGTATCCCCCGTCTTCGTCCCATCCTGTAGCCTTGAAATCAGGACAATAGTTTTCCCTTTGAGACAGACAATATTTGCACTTATTGCAGGAGCTATAGAGCCAGTAGACCCCGGCCCTGTCACCGGGGCTGAACCGCTTGACTGTTTTTCCTACCTCATCCACCACACCCACGATCTCATGTCCGAGAACAAGAGGGGATTTTTTGAGCGGAAGGTCTCCTTCGGCAATATGGATATCTGTCCTGCAGACCCCGCACACAAGGACCTTTATCCTGACTTGATCATCACGTACATGGGGCTCTGGAACTTCCACCAGTTTCAGCGGTCTGTTTTCAATTTTGTCCTGATCTTCAAGTATCCATGCCTTCATGACATAAGCCTCCCTGACTTTTAATAATTCTTTAGTAACGTTCAAAAGTGTATGCATCTTGAAGGGCATGGGACTCTTTTTTCAG
>CAZIXY010000066.1:0-12782 GCA_964543315.1 uncultured Desulfobacteraceae bacterium
AATGGCGGGGGAGGGGAAGCCCTTCCCCGCCGAGTAAAAAGGCGTAACGCGACTGTCAAACAAAATTGAGCAGAATAAGGATATAAAAATATGGAAAACGATGAAATTACTTTAGATGAAAAGAGCGATCGCGGGAAAATACCGGATCAGAAGGAACTCGAAAAGGAGTTAAGTGATTATCTTTCAAAGAAATACGGTAATCGGGTAAAGATTATCTCGCCGCTTGTTTTTCCAAAAGTGGATCAAATATCGTCCGATAAATCAGGTAAGGAAACGGATTCCGGGGATGTCCCTGCGTTTGAAATGCTTCCCGAGGAACTGGAATCGTATCTGGATAGTTTTGTTGTCAAGCAGGAACAGGCCAAGGTGGTTTTGTCCACGAAGGTCTGCACCCACTTCAACAGGATCAAACATGCCAAAAAGTTTGCGGGTAAAAGGAATACCGCGGGTGTCGGTATGATCAAGAATAACGTCCTGATGATCGGTCCCACGGGAGTGGGTAAAACCTATATCATAAAGCTTATAGCCCAGAAACTGGGTGTTCCGTTTGTAAAGGGGGACGCCACAAAGTTCAGTGAAACAGGCTATGTGGGCGGGGACGTGGAAGATCTGATCCGTGACCTGGTGTACGAAGCAAATGATGACATCAATCTGGCCGAGAACGGCATTGTCTATATTGATGAAATTGACAAGATCGCTTCATCTCGGAACATTATAGGTCATGATGTTTCCCGTACCGGCGTCCAGAGGGCACTGCTGAAGCCGATGGAGGAGACACAGGTGGATCTGAAGGTTCCCCACGATCCAATATCCCAGATTCAGGCCATTGAGCATTACAGAAGGACCGGGAAAAGGGAAAAAAGAGAAGTCAATACAAAAAATATCCTTTTTATTATGAGCGGGGCCTTTGGCGAACTGACCGAAATAATAAAGAAAAGGTTGCAAAAACAGGGAATAGGGTTTGAAGCTGATGTCAGACCCACGGAAGTTCCATGGGAAATCCTGAAGGAAGTGACGGCAAAGGATCTCATTGATTTTGGTTTTGAGTCGGAATTCGTTGGTCGCCTGCCGGTCGTCGTTGTGTTTGATGAACTCACAAAGGAGGATTTGGTAGAGATCCTGAAGAATCCCAATAACCCCATAATTATAAGTAAACGGCTTGATTTCATGGCTTACGGGATAGACATCAAGTTTGAAGATGAGGCCCTGGCAAAAATTGCCGAAATAGCGGCAGAGGAAAAGACCGGCGCGCGGGGCCTGGTGAGCGCCATTGAGAAGATCTTGATCCCGTTTGAAAAAAAATTTCCCTCCACGGAACTAAAGAGATTTCTGGTAACCACCGAAGTGGTCGAAGATCCGAAAGGTCAGCTTGAGCTCTTGCTGAAGAGCCGGAATGATGCGGAAGCCGACGAAAGGTTCGAGAGGGCCGAAAAACACGAGTTTGAAGGCATAAAGGAGTATATCTCAAGCAGGGCCAAGGACTATAGTGATAAGACAGGGCTTGAGATCTATGACAGGAGAAAGGATATAATTGCGGGACTGTACCTGAAAAATATCACGGACATTAATACAGCCTTTGATGATTTCATGGATATGTATAATGAGGTCAGGCTGGAAGAGGCGTCCTTGAATGACAAGGTGGAGGTCAATGTCTTTTTTGATGAGAGCGCGGTGGACGAAATTATAAATCAGGCAGTCAAGACAAATGAGGCCGCCGGTCCCCTGGCTCTTAAATTGGTAAAAAGGCTTGAATATGGTCTGAACCTTGTGAAGGACCGATCCGGCATAGAGAGTTTTACCATTAATAGTGAGGCTGTTACGGATATGGAAAGTTTTGTAAACAACCTCATAAAAAAATATTACGGCCAGGACTCCCCGGTTGAAGACTTTAATTAGTGCACATCCATAAACCAACGTTTTTGGATTCGCGCAATCAGCCATCAACCTCATTGCCTTGCTTTAGTCACTTTAGTTCATTTTAGCTCGCTTTAGTCATTTTATTTACATGATCGGTATATCAAAATTATATTGCGGTACGGTGGAACCGTCGGACGCTCTTCGCTACGGAAGGCGCTCAAGCGACCTTCCTTCGCATCTTCTCCAGTTTTCCCAGGACAAAAAACCCGTCGTGGTATGGAATATCACGCGGGCCTGCAATCTGAATTGCGTGCACTGTTATGCCAGGGCCGTTGATCGTACCAGTGAAAAGGAACTCTCACATGATCAGGGCATGGCCCTGATTGATGACCTGGCGGCCTTTGGCGTGCCGGTCGTCCTGTTTTCAGGGGGCGAACCTCTCATGCGGCAGGATCTTGTTGAACTTGCCGGGCATGCCGTTTCGAAGGGCATGAGGGCGGTCATCTCCAGCAACGGAACACTGATTACGCCGGAAAAGGCAAGGGAGTTGAAGGGCGTCGGCCTTTCCTATGTCGGGGTCAGCCTGGATGGCATGGAGCCCGTCAATGATCGTTTCCGTGGCAAAAAGGGTGCCTTTCGTGAAGCGGTGGCTGGAATAAGAAATTGCCGGGAAGCCGGGCTGAAGGTGGGTCTCAGGTTCACCATTAACCGCATGAACATGGACGAAGTTTCCAATATCTTTGATCTCCTGGAGGAGCATGATATCCCAAGGGTGTGCTTTTATCACCTTGTCTACGCGGGGCGGGGGTCGGATCTCGTGGAACAGGACCTGAATCACGATGAAACCCGAAAGGTTGTTGATCTCATCATCGACAGGACAGGGGACCTGCACGATAGGGGTCTTCCCAAGGAAGTCCTCACTGTTGATAATCATGCGGACGGTCCGTACCTGTACCTTCGAATGCTGAAGGAGAAAAGTGAAAGGGCGGGGGAGGTCCTCCGGCTCCTCAAAATGAACGAGGGCAACAGCTCCGGAAGGGGCATCGGGTGCGTCAGTTGGGACGGTTCGGTGCACGCAGATCAGTTCTGGCGGCATCAGAGCTTCGGCAATATCCTTGACAGGCCGTTTGGTGAAATCTGGTCGGATCTCGGCAACCCTTTGATGGCAAAACTCAAGGAAAAGAAAAAATACGTTAAAGGCCGTTGTGCCGGGTGCAAATGGCTCGACATATGCGCGGGTAATTTTAGGGTCCGGGCGGAGGCAGTGACCGGGGATATCTGGGGTGAAGACCCGGCCTGCTATCTTACGGATGAAGAGATCTTTTAACAGACACGCAAGAGAGGAAGGGTGAGCCATGACTGAACACGAATCCATAACAATAAGGCCGCGCAGGCTGAGAAGGACACCTGCTATCAGGGACATGGTGAGGGAGACGGCCCTTTCGGTGAAAGACTTTATTGCTCCCCTTTTTGTGAAGCCCGGCAAGGCCAAAAAAGACCCCATTTCCGCAATGCCCGGGCAGTATCAATTTTCAGTGGATATGGTCGTGAAAGAGGCAGGGGAGCTATGGGAGCTCGGGATTCCCGCGATTATCCTTTTTGGATTGCCTGATCAGAAAGACGCCACGGGAAGCAGATCATGGGCGGATGACGGAATTGTACAGCAGGCTGTATCCGCCATAAAGGATCAACTGCCGGATATGGTGGTTATCACAGATGTCTGCCTCTGTGAGTACACGGATCACGGGCACTGCGGTGTGATTTTAAACGGGGAGGTGGACAATGACGCCACCCTTGAATTGCTCGCCCGTCAGGCGGTTTCACATGCCGGGGCGGGGGCCGATTTTGTTGCGCCTTCCGATATGATGGACGGCCGTGTCGGAGTTATCAGGAAGGCCCTTGACGCAGAGAGGTATTTCAACACGTGTATCCTTTCCTACGCGGTAAAATACGCGTCCGCGTTTTACGGCCCTTTTCGGGAAGCCGCCGACTCGGCGCCCCAGTTCGGGGATCGGGCAGGATACCAGATGGATCCCCCCAACGCCCTTGAAGCCTTGAAAGAGGCCGAGCTGGATATGGAGGAGGGTGCCGACATCATCATGGTAAAACCGGCCACGCCCTACCTGGATATCATTGCGCGGGTGCGGGAAATCAGTCTTCTGCCGGTAGCCGCCTATAACGTGAGCGGTGAATACGCAATGGTCAAGGCGGCGGAAATGAACGGATGGATCGACGGTAAAAAGGCAATGATGGAGATGCTCGTATCCATAAAAAGGGCTGGGGCTGATCTGATCCTGACCTACTTTGCCAAGGAAGCGGCCAGGGAATTATAGAATAAAAACGATTTCACGCAGAGTACGCTGAGGCACAGAGAAATCGAAATCAGACATGATCTACAGGATTTAACGAGATAATGATTTAAGAAAATAATTTTCAGCGACAATCTGGGAAAATCTGCGTCCTATAATTGGAAACTTCACCTGCACATAAGCATCAGCTCAGGCTCGTGGCATGGGAGATCACGAGAAAATGCAATCTGACCTGTATCCATTGCCGTGCCGGATCAGACAGGGGCCCTTACCCGGATGAACTGGACACGGGCAAATGCATGGAGATACTGGATCAGATTGGCCGTGTGGGAGAACCGATCATCATACTGACCGGCGGCGAACCCCTGTTAAGGGAGGATGTTTTTGATCTGGCCGCGCACGGTACGGAAATGGGCCTTCGCATGGTTATGGCCACAAACGGGACCCTCTTGACACCGGGAATCGTCAAGGACATAAAGGCCTCGGGAACAAAACGGGTAAGTATCTCCATTGACGGGGCGGACGAAGATCAGCATGATCGATTCAGAAATGTCCCCGGGGCCTTCAGGCGGGCAATGGAAGGGATCCGCCTGCTGAAGGAAGGCGGGGTGGAGTTTCAGATAAACACAACCGTAACGAAGCATAATACGCATAACATAAAGGATATCCTGGAAAAGGCCGTCCAGCTCGGGGCCGTCGCGCACCACATTTTTATGCTGGTCCCGACCGGCCGCGCAAGAGAAATGGTGAACCAGGAGATTGACGCGCTGGAATATGAAAAACTGCTGCTATGGTTCTACCGGATGAGAGACAAGGTCCCACTGAGCCTGAAGGCGACGTGCGCCCCTCATTATTACAGGATTCTGCGTCAGCAGGCCCATGCCAGGGGTGAAAAGGTGGATTACGAGACATACGGCCTTGATGCCGTGACACGAGGTTGTTTGGGGGGCACGGCATTCTGTTTTATCGGGAACAATGGAATTGTTCAGCCCTGTGGTTACCTTGAAGTCGAGTGCGGGGACCTGAGGAATTCCACTTTCGAGTCGGTTTGGGACGGTTCCGAGGTCTTTAACAGGCTCCGGGATTTTTCCGCGTACAAGGGAAAATGCGGACGGTGTGAGTATATCAGATTTTGCGGGGGATGCAGGGCCAGGGCATACGAGGCCACGGGCGATTATCTGGAGGAAGAGCCGCTGTGCGCCTATCAGCCCAAGTCGGGCGGCACGATCCGGAACGTTTCTTAAGGCCGTATCCGTCCAATGGTGGAAGGCGGCGGACAGGATTCACAAAAAATGAATATCACACAGAGACGCAGAGGACCCGGAGAAAAGTATAGACAGGATCTACAGGATTTACACAGATAATGATTGTTTCAAAGGACTATACGGGGGATCATCGGAGCCAAAAACAAGTGGGCTTGTTTTTGCTGCCGATAAATCCTCCTCATAGGTCCGGATGCCCAACATCCGGACCATCACTTCGTGATGTCTTTGAAACAACGCGGGAGAAACTCTGTTTACTCTGTGCCTCTGGTCTCTGCGAGAGGCTATTTTTTTGATCCGATAAATCCTGTCAAGAGAAGGCCCAAGATATAAGAAAATGGACGAGACGGACAAAAAAATTCTCAATGAAATCCAGTCTGATTTTCCCATTTCCTCCCATCCCTTTTTTGATCTGGGAAAGCGTCTTGATTTGAGTGAAGCCGATGTTCTTGAAAGGATCGGAAGATTAAAAGAGGAAGGTATCATCAGGAGAATCGGCGGAAATTTCCACTCGGGCCTGCTCAATTTTACCAGTACCCTCTGCGCCGCCAGGGTGCCGGAGGAGAAGATAGAGCATTTCGTTAATACCGTAAATCATTACCCGGGCGTGACCCACAACTATCTCAGAAACCATGAATACAATATATGGTTTACATTTATCGCTGAGGATATGGCTTATATAGTTGGTGCGCTGGAGAAAATATCCGAGGAAACAGGGGTAAGGGAAATCCTGAACCTTCCGGCGGTAAAGACATTTAAGATAAAGGTTGATTTCGAAGTTTAGTGATTTTTCTCTTAATAACCTCTTAAAAAGTCGTGTTGCGCCTTTTTACGAATCCGTCACTCTTCGTATTCTTCAAGGATTCTTTCCTTTTCTTCTTCGGTCATCCTGCCAATTTCTACAAGCAGATCCGCTATCCCTGCTTCCCGCAGCGCATCGATATTGAGAATGGTTTCGTTGCTCTTTAACATCTTTTCTTTGGGGATACTGAAAACCGTATAACTGAGTGAGAATTTTGTTTTTTTGAGCAACACGGGTTTTTTCCCGATAAAGATAAAGTGGTACCCCATGATAAAATAAGCGACCCCTATCAGGATGCCCCAGAAAAGGACTCTTTTTAAAAATACCATGCGAAATACCTCTCCTTCATTACTTAGGGTTTAAAGCCGTTAGTGAATACTCATGTAATAAGGTTGAATGTGTTTACTAACAGCCCTCAACCTTAATAGCCTAACCAATATTGAGTGCCGTGTCAACAAGCTCGATGAGCTGCCTTTGGCGCTTGACAGTATACACCCTTCATCCGTATACTGCCGTATCACTTGCCCTACTGCGAGGTGATGAAACAATCTTGTTCCAAGGGCGCTGGGAACAGAAGTCAGAAGACAGAATAAAAGATAAAAACAGTCTCACACGGAGCCCACGGAGACACAGAGTTCAGAAAAACTAAAAGCCATAAAAAACATATCACGGGACAAGCACGATCTTTTGAATCTATTTTAGAAAGATATTGTTTCAAAGTCATCACAAAGATTCTGTGGCTCCCTGGCCCGCCATCTTGTCTCGTCATAGCCTTGGCGAAGACGGAAGCCCTGAGCTTGGTCGAAGGGGAGCGTAGGCGGCTGCGTACTCTGCGAGAGAATATCTTTTACAAAAAGATCCTGAAAATCATGCCTGTTGTAGCGAAGCGAAGATTTATCCGCCCCTGGAGGATCCCGTTCTCGGGGCCCCGTAGCTCCGGAAGATGGTACGGGGGTGATCCTGTCTAATAAAGGGCTAACAGCTAATCCGAAAAAGGAAGGGGGACCCAATGGGCACCGATAATGTGATTTTTTTGGAGGTCATCGAGTGGTTTGACGAAACGGGAAAAGAGCTCGTACACAGAATTCCCGAACAAGGCTCGGGTGAAATCAAATTAGGGGCGCAACTCATAGTCAGAGAAAGCCAGGCAGCCGTGTTGTTTTACAAGGGAAAAGCGGGCGATGCCTTTGGTCCCGGTCGCCACACGCTCAAAACAGGAAATATACCTGTTCTGACAAAAATACTTGCAATACCCTGGGCTATGACCAGCCCGCTTCGGGCGGAGGTATATCTCGCCAACATGAAGATTTTCCCCAATCTCAAATGGGGAACAAGGGATCCGGTGGCCTTCAAGGATTCGGAACTGGGTCTTATCCGGCTCCGTGCCCATGGGGTATTCAATATTCAGGTAGTCCAGCCCGTACTGTTTATAAACAGCCTGGTCGGCACAATGGGAAAATACAACACGGAAGAGATAGAAGAATACCTGAAGCGCGTCATTATTTCGCGGTTTAACGATTATCTGGGAGAGAACCTGGACAGCATTTTTAATCTGCCCGGACAGTACGATGAACTCTCCATGGGTCTCCAGAAGCGTCTTCAGGATGATTTCAGCCACTTCGGCCTCGGGCTGAACAACCTCTACATCACATCCATCACACCGCCGGCCGAGGTACAAAAGGCCATTGACGACAAGAGCCGCCTGGGAGTGATCCAGGATCTCGACAGGCTGGTAAAGATGAAAGCGGCCATGGCAATGGAAAAGGCGGCCGAATCCACGGGCGAAGCCGGTTCGGGCATGGGTATGGGTATGGGAGTTATGATGCCCGCCATGTTCGCGGAGGCCTTCAGGCCCAAGCCCGCCGGGGGAGATTCAGGGGGCTCCCCGGCACCTGCCCCGCAGGAGGTCAATTGCCCGGACTGCGGGCACCCGATTCCCACGGAATCCAAGTTTTGTCCCCATTGCGGGCACCAGCAGGTTGTTTTCGATCAATGTGTCAACTGCGGGAAAAACCTGCCTCCGAACGCCAGGTTTTGTCCCAGGTGCGGTCATCCGGCGGATGAAAAGCCTGCTCCCAGTTTCTGCCCCAACTGCAAGGCGGAGAATCTGCCCGGTGCCTCTTTCTGTAACCAGTGCGGCGAGAAATTGTAGAAATACATAAGACAGCCGTCTCCGCTAAAGGCTACGGCTCACAACAGAAGGTAGGAGATAGAAGATCGGAGGTCGGAAGACTGAAAAAACGGATATCTCTCGCAGAGCCCACAGCCGCCTTTGAATAAAGCTACGGCGAGCCAAGGAGACGCAGAGAACATCTTCAAAATCCTGTTAATCCTGTCAAATAATAGCTAATAGATGAAGACTGAGGGTCGACAGCTAACACCTAACGGCTGAAAAAAAATGGGCTTTACCATTGAACAAGAGTGCCCGCAATGCGGCGCGACCATCGAACTGGACGAAACCGACCATTTATTGCTGTGCCCCTATTGTAACGTAAAAAACTTCCTCTTTCCTGCTGATTATTTCCGTTTTGTACTGCCGAACAAGGCTCCTGACAAGGAGTTGATCTACGCACCCTATCTTCGCTTTAAGGGAAACGTATTCTATTGCCGGGGACGGAACGTCGGCCATCGTGTCGTGGATATCACGCATGTGGGACTGAAGTTCAAGGGCATTCCTTTGTCTCTCGGGCTAAGGCCCCAGGCCATGAAACTGAGATTTCTGGAACCCGATAAAGGGGGGTTCTCGTTATTGAAGTTCTCCCTTAAGGCGAACGACATCTTGAAGAAAGCGGGTCGAATTCCCTCGTCGTCATCAGGAGAAATTTATCACCGTGCCTTCATCGGCGAGACACTAAGCCTTATATATCTTCCCCTGTTTGTGGAAGGAAACAGGCTTTTTGATGCGGTACTGAACCGTCCCATAGCCGGGATACCGGAGGGCGGGAATACTATCGAGGCCGCGAAAATAAAGAACCCCCGGTGGAAGCTCCAATTTATCGCAACCCTGTGCCCACAATGCGGCTGGAACCTGGAAGGCGAAAGAGATAGCGTAGTCCTGACGTGTAATAACTGCCGGACTGCCTGGGCTGTTTCAAAGGGCAGGTTTGAGCAGGTGAATTTCAAGGTTGTGCCGGGCAGTGGGAAAGGCACCGTCTACCTGCCGTTCTGGAAAATATCGGCCGCCGCGGATGGAATCGGGCTCAATTCCTTTGCCGATTTTATCCGGATCACAAATCAGCCGAGAGTGGTTGGCAAAGAATGGGAGAGCGAACCAATGAGTTTCTGGAGCCCGGCATTTAAGATTCGTCCCAAGATCTTTCTCCATCTCTCAAGACGGTTTACGGTCAGCCAGAAGGAATTCCAGGGTGAGAAGGAAATCCGGAACAGGAAACTTTTTCCCGTGACCCTGCCCCTTACCGAGGCAACTCAGGCCATGAAGATGATCCTGGCCGGTTCGACCCTCAACAAGAAAGATGTTTTGCCCCTTCTGCCGCGCGTAAACTTCAAGATATCGGATTCGACCCTGGTCTATCTACCCTTTTCGGATACAGGACACGAGTTGATCCAGCAACACATGCGAACCGGCATCAACAAGAACACCTTTGAGTATGGCCGGAAGTTGTAAGAGGTTTCAGGTTACAGTCTCGATCAAAACGCAGGTATGAAGCTCACTTTGTAAGCAAATTGGCCGATGCTGATGGCGAGAATAGTGAAACTGATACGTGGCTTAACTTTGCAAAAGATTGTGGTTACCAGGAGCATGCTGATTATGAACGACTGAAGGAAAGATACAGGTTAGTAGGCAAGATGCTCGGAAAGATTCTGAAAAACCCGAAACCGTTTATTCAGAAATCCTGATCTCCGACCTCCGACCTCCGACCTCCGACCTCCCTGCCCGCCATAGCTTTATGCGAAGGCGGGTGATCTCCGATCTCTGTCTTTCACTCGTCACTATTTACTGTTTTTAACCTTTCACCGTCGTAGGTGTTCGTCCACATAATGGGCCAGGATTTCAGCCGTGGCCCTGGGAGGGCGTACAAGGAGGTAGTGGTCAATAATGGCATGGGCAAGTTCATGCGCCAGTATGCCCTCGTGGACATCATCGGCGTTTATATATACCGTGTTCGATTCATATATATACCAGGCCCGGATGCGACAACTTCTACCGGTAATCCTGTAAAAGGCTTGATCCAGTTGATATTCGTTGGAATACACATTGATAATCACCTTTTGCATTTTGCCTCGCATCTCCAGTATTTCCTGGACCCTCTCATACAGGGCGTCTATTTTATTTGCGAGGGTGTTTCTTGAACCACTTGAGCCGGAGGAAGCCCCGTACATCCGTGAAAAAGTCGATCTGCCGGGCGAATAGTCGATCCGGCGGTCGAATTTTTCAAGGTCTTTTCGTGTCTTGTACTGGATAATGGTGCGTCTGGTTTCAAGGCGTCGCCACAGCCCTTCCCCTCGTGCGCTGGCTATTTGGCCGGGGAGAAGAATTTCTGCGGCTGCTGCGCACATCAAAAGGATTATTAAGTGTTTTCTTAATACCATGAAACCAAAAACCCGCTCTAAAGCTTGAAGTATTCCTGGATGTTTTTCTGGAGGTTTTCCAGTTGCTCAATGACTGCCCGGGGAGCGTTTTCTCTTGATGCGGATTCAAGGGCCTGTGACACACCTTTTTGAATGCCAAGGACCTTTTCACGAAGATTCGCCGTCATGATGTTCAGGTTCTCCGCCATATCCGTTATCTGGTCGTTTTTCCTAAGCGTTATTAATTTTGTCAGATCGCCCTCCCCAATCTCCTTCAGTTCTTTTTGAAAACGGAACAGGGGACCCGCAATCTTGTGAGATATAAAAAGGACAACCACTATCGTGGCAATAGTGATAAGTAAGATTGTAATAACGTTGGTCGCTATAACAGTCGGCAGGATAGCTTTTGCCGTGTTAGTGACAACAAGCCTGGAATCGTCAAACGAAGATGTTAAAGTCCCGCGGGAAAAGAGCAGTACCAGTCCGGTGGAAATAATCGATCCCACAAGGACTATGAGACAGAACTTCAATATGAATTTGAACTGGTACGACTTTTTGACGAAAAAATGCCTTCTCTTGTAGGTACGTTGCTGAGACATTGTCATCTCCTTCTGTTTTGGTTCTTAGCTGTTAGCTGCTTGCCCGCCGTAATTCTGGCGGGTGTTAGCCCTTTATGACCCCGTAACATCTCCCGGAGCTACGGGACAGGCAGGATCAACGGGATTTTCTCTGTGCCTCCGCGAGCTCTGCGTGAGGCAATTCTTTTTGCTTTTATCTTTTATTCGTCACCTTGGCACGGCGTCTTGTCCCGTCATAGCCCTGAGCGAAGTCGAAAGATAAACTCCCTGAGCTTGGTCGAAGCGGGGGGCGAAGACGGCTATTCACTATCTTTCAACAGAAGTTTTTCATCAATCTCGATCCTCGCGTTTTTTCTCAACGCGTTGATCCATTCCTTCATTTTTTCACGTTTCTTTTGATCCTTTATCTGTTCGGCAATTTCTTTCCGCATTTTATCGATGGGGCCGATTCCTTGTTCCGATTTCTGCATCTCCTTATAACGGGCCTCGATTTCTTCCTGGGACACATATACCCGCTGATCGATTTGCTTTCCCTTCAGCTCCATCAGGTTCCTTATGAGTGTCGATTCCCAGTAGCGTTCGATCGTCCTGATGAACTTTTCCTTTCTGTCCAGGTCCAGCTTCTTGGCCTCCTGGATGAGGAGTTCTTTTCGTATGAGTTGTTCGAGGAGTTCCTTTTTGGCTTCATTGGTCACCTTGTAGTCTTCATCAAGCCTCAGATCTTCAAGAAGTCGACCCTCAAATTCATCCAGTGTGAGTTCATAGTCGTTTATCCTTGCCACAATATCCTTTTTTTCGGCGCGTTCCTCCTGACCGCAGCACAAAAACGACAAAGATAAAGCGAAAATAAATGGGAAAAAGAGTCGTTTTTTCATGGCAAACCTTGCCTCCTGACTTATGGAATCCATCAAATCTGCCGATATCTATTTTATATTTCGGCTATTATCCGTTTATCATTAGCTATTAACGGTTGACGTCACTTTGGCACGGCGTCTTGTCCCGTCATAGCCCTGAGCGAAGTCGAAAGATAAACTCCCTGAGCTTGGTCGAAGCGGGGGGCGAAGACGGAAGCCCTGAGCCAAGTCGAAGGGCGAAGCCGGCTATTTACTGTATTTTACTATTCACTTTTCACTGTCTTTCAACTATTCACTGTCCTTTATCTGTTTATTAAAATATGTTTTGACAAATTGAATTCTAAAATTATAATATATAACTATTAAGTTGCCAAACGTTTTATTAAGCATAATTGAAGACAATCTATCTTATTTAAATTCAAAGGAGATAGGTGATGGAAAATTTTACGAATGGCTCTAAATGGGCAAAAATTTTTGTTGTTCTCTTTTTTGCTGCTATTTTTTGTGCTTCCACGCTATGGGCCGGAGAAACGGCCTTTCAGTCCGACAAAACCTCAATTTCGGGAAATTCCTATATTATTTTAGCAAGT
>CAZIXY010000067.1:0-9634 GCA_964543315.1 uncultured Desulfobacteraceae bacterium
GGGAATCATGTGTCCCGGATACCGGATGAGCCATTGTTTTTCGGCGGTTTTCGGAATAGAATCCATTTCCTGTCTCATCACGTTTTTCTGCCGGACCAAGACCCACATGACTTGCTAAATCCTCAATTTCCTCTATTTCTTCAGGGGATAGCTCTTGTGGAGACGATTCAAGGCCAGAAAGGCTTTGGTTAGGTGCAGGATCTAAACCCACTAAGTCGCCAAGGTCTTTAGACTTTGCATCTTTTTGTGATTCGGACTTCTTTTTCATTCTGTTGGAATCCTCAGAAGGATTTTACTGTTCCCAGGTCTGAAAGTACCGGAACCTTGCAGTTTTGCAAAATATCTTCGGGTCTTTTAACGGTGTGGTCCAGATAGTAGGCAGCAAATGTACATCCAAGACCTGTAATCAGACCAACAATAATGGATAAAAACCCCATCAATATTTTTTTTGGAAAGATCGGGATGGTCGGTTCATTGGCCCTGCTGGCTACAGCCACATTTGCAACTCGTGTGGAATCCTTTTGTTCCATTATACGGGCTGCTTCCGTCTTGTCTCGATAAAGAAGATAATTTTTTTTGTTTTGCTCTACTTCTCTTATTAACCTGTCCAATTCTATTTCCCTTTTCGTAAGAGAACGAGACTCGAAAATAATATCCTGCATGTCAGAGGATAGGGCCTTTTCCTGGCTTATCAGGCTTGCCAAATCAACCTGGACACCGTTTATGATTCGTCTCTGTTCTTTTTTGATTGCCTGTTTCATCTCTTCCACTTGACGGTGGATATCCTGATACTCGATCGAAGATTTGGGATAAAGCTGGGCTATTCGCTCTTTCTCAACGAGTAACGGGAGCATGGCCTTGGCCATTTCCACAAGCATGGAATCGCCACGTAACTCTTCAGCCATAGCGGTAATCTCCCCTATCTGTTGCATGCTTTCCGTGAGTTGAGAAAGTTTGGTCCTCTTTTCGGCGATCTTGCCACGTATAAGACTCAGGTTTTTCCGCAGATCCTTGAGTAGTTCCACGTTCTGTGCCCTTTGACGTTCTATCTCGATGATCGACCATTTATTTTGAAATTCCTTCAAGGCCTCTTCGGAATTTATGAGCCTGCCGGAAAATACTTCTGCCTGCTTTGAATAAAATGCCACTCCACCCTTCGCCTTGTATACTTTTATGTGTCTATCAATATAGCCATCCACCAATGCATTAACTGTTTTTGTGATTCTGGAGGGATCATCACCTCTTAATGTAATTTGAAACATATTGGACATAGTAACCGGCTCGATTTCAAGGTCCTCCTGGAGTTCGATTACAGCAGTATCTATTGGATCAGCCTGTACTGATAATCCTATTTTTATCGAGAAGTCCTTTACAGTCGAAATGAGTTTCCTCACAAGTCGTGAAAGCAGTTTGTCTGGTTTTGTAGGATGATGTAGGCCGAGGTCTTTTACCACCTTACGCAGAAGTTCCTCTGAATTCATAATCTTGATCTCTGAGTTTATGTCTTCCTGGGACAATGGAAAGGCGCTTAGTCTGGTTGTAGTCGCCTCGAGCTGGAGATTGGGGTCCACAAAAGGTTTTACCAGGATTGTAGATGAGACTTCATAAATGGGATCAACCATGAAGCAAAGACCTACGGTGACAACGACAATAGTCAGAAATGTGCCGATAAGGACATGAAGTTTGGAAAATACAACGAATAATATGTCCCTCAAAGAGATTCTTGCGAGTTTTTCAGTTGGAATATCCATTATAAATTTATTTAATACCTTAATCCGGTTCGGATCCCCCAAGATAGTAGACTGCCGAGGCGCCGGCGCTGAATCTAAGCGGGATAAGCCGCCACAGAGAAGCCCCTGCTAAAGCTGCCTGAGCAAGCTTTGTGCGAGGCACGTATACAACATCATACTGGTTTATCATCGGATCTGCCGTTATGTCTCCTTTGCCGATAACGTTATCCATATCGACTACCTTAGCCTCAGGCTTACCATTCCTGTTCCGGCTTATGACCACCACCTGGTGGGTGTTGGCTTCTCCTGTGAACCCGCCAGCCCTTGAGATCAATTGCGTCAATGTAATGGGGCCGCGGAGTTCGTAAAAGTTGGGACGATTGACCTGTCCCATTATGTAGGCCTGGTTGGAACGGGCGCGCAATACAGCGGCAGTTATGCTTATGCTGTTTACGAATTTTTTATAGTGCGTTTCCAGGTTCTTGCTGAGTTCAAAGGCGGTCAGACCGGCGGCCGGGATATCCTGAAGATAAGGCAGTGAGATCTTTCCGTCAGGCCTGACAACCACCAAACGAGATTGTCCCCGCGCATCTGTGGTAATAGCTTTCTTCAGCTCTTCTACTTTGGCATTAAAACCAATCACCTCAACCGTTACTGCAGGACGACTTAGATAGGGACGAAAGGTTTCTGTTATTTTATCTGCAAGGACCCTGGGTTTTAAGCCGGAAGCCTTAAGTTCGCCTACCCGTGGCAGGGTTATGAAACCATCAGGTCTGACCCTAACTGTTCTGGTCATAACGGGGTAATAATAAAAGTCAATTCTAAGGGTGTCTTCGGTTTCAATAATATATTCCGCAACAGAGAATCCGGGGTCAATGTGGTAGAGAATTTCAAGTTCATCACCTTGGCCAATGAGATAAGTTGTAGGAATTTGGGGGCTGCTGTCTTCAGATTGAACCGCTTCTTTTGAAATTGTTATCTTGGGTTCTCCGCATGACACCAGCAAAATCATTCCTGTGAGGCACAGAATAGCTACATAGGAACCGAGCCTGAGTGAATTTCCCGGCCTTGATGGTTGCAATGCTTTAAGAAGATAGAACAAACGGATATAGAGGTATTTGACTATAAGCATTCTTGTAAGTTGGACAGGGATTTTATAGAAACATTTTGGATTTTAGTCGTTATTATTTTAAAAATTTTGTTTGATTATATCCTAAATTGTTTAATAATATATTATATTTGCTGGCATGTCAATAAAATTGAAGTTCATTCCAGATTGGCCAAGGAGGAAATCTTTCAAAATCGTTTGATTTTGCTGTACCCTGATTGAGTAAAAACCTTCATGTTTTGCTGAAAGAAAAAAGCCCGTATGCTCAATTAGTCTAATTACAGTGGAAAGAAAAAAATATGGAGCCGGATAATGACAGATATAAAATACAGTCCGATTGGAGTCATACACTCTCCGTTTGAAAGGCCAAACGGGACACCCATACAGCCCGCAGGTGCCAGGGGAATCAATGGAAACGTAGAAGTATTCCCTCAATATACCGAAGGCTTAAAGGATGTTGAGGGGTTTTCCCACATTATTCTCATATATCACTTTCATCTATCCGGACAATTCTCCTTGACGGCAAAGCCGTATATGGATACTGAATCGCATGGGGTATTTGCAATGCGAGGTCCGAGCAGACCGAATTCGATAGGCATTTCGGTGGTACGCCTTGTGAAGGTTGAAGAAAATATACTCCGTATCCAGGATGTGGATATTGTAGACGGAACCCCCCTTCTGGATATCAAGCCTTATGTGCCGGAATTCGACATAAGAGATGTTGAGAGAATTGGGTGGCTTGAGAAAAACGTTCATAAACTTTCGGAATCGAAAGATGATGGGAGATTCAAGAAATGAGAAATGGGGGACACTCCATGCAATATACGGAGATTGAGGTGCGGCCAATCTCCGTCAAAGAACCTTTGCCGCCTTTTCGATGGCTTTCAGGATTTTGGGGATCTGGTCTTCCATGTTGATATTGATTGGAATGGTGAGGCACAGTGACAACAGTTTTGCCGTTTTCGGCAGCGATGCGGCATCATAGGCGCACCTTGACTCCCCAGATTCTGTTTTAAAGGGATAGCCGGAACGGATTAGGGTCTTGCCGGCCAGCAAATGCTCCCATCTTTCGTAATAATGCCAGGTATTATTATACCAGTAAACCGTCGGACATCCCTCCTCGGTCAGTACACTGTTAAATGCCTTTGCCTTCTCCTCGGTGGGAAGGAAAAAGATAAGAAAAGAGGCAATGTCTCCCTGCGGGTCAGGAATATTCCTGAAGGTGATCTGATCGATTCCGGCTAAGGCCTCTTTGATTCGAAGTTTGTTCTCACGCTGTCTTGCCAAGATGACGTTATCCAGTTTTTTCAACTGGGCAAGGCCCAGTGCCCCCTGAAGTTCCATCATGCGATAGTTAAGCCCGATAAATCTTCTCTTCTCAAGCCCCCTTCCCACATTCGGATCATGGTCATGGCCGTGATCGTGATATTCGGAGGCGCGAATGAACATGTCAGTGTCGTTTGTGATGAGCATACCACCTTCACCCGTGGTCAAGGTCTTGACCGAATCAAAGGAAAAGGTCCCCATTTTTCCGAATGAGCCTAAGGCCTTTCCGTTCATTTTTCCGCCACATGCCTGGGCCGTATCTTCTATGACGGGAATGTTCAGAAGATCTGCCTCCTCCATAATCTCCATGATTCGAGCCTGACTCCCGCACATGTGTACCGGAATAATAGCCTTCGTCCGTTCGGAAACCCTCTTTTTGATGTCGGCAGGATCAAGGCATAAGGTGTCATCTATTTCGGCAAAGACCGGTATGGCCCCTGCATCAAAGATGGCCTCCCAGGTGGCCACAAAGGTAAAACCCTGTGTGATCACTTCATCGCCCGGACCAATTCCGAGGGTGGCTAAGGCTACTCTCAGGGCGGCTGTGCCTGAGGATACGGCCAGGGCATGACTTACCCCGCAGTATCCGGCAAATTCCTTTTCAAACTCCTCAACCTTATATATCCCCTGCCTTTGTTCATCGAACTCGTATCGAAAAAGGGTTTTTCGTTTCAGGACCTCTAATATTTCCTTTTCTTCCTCTTTTCCTATGACCTCAAATCCAGGCATGTTTAAGCCTCCTTGATGAGTTTACAGTTCTTCAAATGCTTTTTTGTAAATATTCTCCGCAACCTTGGCCGTCATTGGTCTTGGATTATTCATGATCGGTCTTTCTACCTTCATTGCAGCTTCGACCATGTCGGAAATAGAATCTTCCGGAATCCGGAGATCCTTTAGTGTTCGCGGAATACCAATATCCCGGGCAAGATCCCGGACTGCTTTCACCACAAGGGCAGCCTTATCACGTTCCGAATAGCCTTCCATTTCTTCTCCCATTGCCCGGGCAATACGAGAGAACTTGTCTATATCCCCGGGATAGTTGTATTCAAGTACATACGGAAGCATTAATGCATTTGCCACGCCGTGGGGCACATCAAAGAACGCCCCGAGGGGATAGGCAAGCGCGTGGACTGCCCCAACCCCGGACATGGCCAAACCCAGGCCGGCCAGGTAACTGGCCTTCATCATAAAATTGCGAAACCGGATGTCACTCCCACTAAAGACAGCTCCCCTCAGATTGGCAGAGATGATCTCAATGGCCTCGAGGGAAAGCGGTTCACTCATGAAGTGGGCTTGAAGGGAAGTAAAAGACTCGATCGCATGGGTCAAGGCGTCCATACCGGTGGAGGCGGTTACATCCGGAGGGAGTCCGAGTGTGAGTTCAGGATCCAGAATGGCCGTGTGAGGATAAAGAAAAGGGCTGTTGATACCGCCCTTTGACTTTGTTTCCCTCATTGTAAAGACCGATGTGAAGGTCGCCTCACTTCCCGTGCCTGCCGTAGTCGGAACCATAATTGTGGGAAGCCCCGGTTTTTTTACAAGGTTAAGGCCAACATAATCCAGGGCCTTTCCATCATTTTTGCAAAGAATGGCAATGGCCTTGGCAACATCCATTGTGCTGCCACCCCCAACGGCTATGACGCAGTCCGCCTTTTCTTTTTTTGCCAGTTCCACCCCTTTATCGGCCAGGTCCGGCGATGGTTCCGGCGTCACCTCAAAGTAAGGGATGATTTTTACCGGGCTCTTCCGTAACATATCCTGTATAGACGCGCCGATTGTTGTCTCGGACAGGGCACGGTCCAAGACCAGAAGTGCCCTGTAAGCTCCCAGTGACTGACATTCAGATATAATCTGATTAATGGCGCCAACTCCAAAAATCGTCTTCTTCACCCCTTCAATGGCTATAAGATTATCCATATGAATCTCCTTAAGCACCGAAGTGAAATACGGTTTTTGTCCGAAAAACCGAAAAATTTATTCATGTTACAAATGTTGAGTATTTGGCAGGTGATAACTTATGCCTTTGAAGCTCTTTTCCGGTAAAAGCTGTTTTGTTCTTCACCAGATTTTTGTTGCAACAATTAAGCCAATATAGAAGTATACTGGGAAGGCCGTTAGGTTTCCTACGTGCCGGTTTTTTTGTTTGAAATCGTCCCGGCCATTGCAGCAAGGGTTGCTTGGAAAAAACGGGAAAAGCAAAAAAATCTGTGATACTATTAATAAAAGGTGTCATCGGAACGTTAGGGGCCGTCTTGAAGGTGAAAAATACTACAATTTTGTATTAATCGTGGCATTGTTGATACATTTTTGTAATTTTTTTTCGTATCTTTTTTTCATTGGATGGCATAACTGTCTGAAAATAGGTTTTACTCGACTGTTTTAAGTGTTTGGCATCATCATTGCTATTTTTCCAGAAGACAAGCCGAAAGGAATTGGTTAAGAAATTTTTGCAAACAGGAGGTAATAAGATGAATTGCCAGAATGAAGACGATGTAAGAAAAATTGTAAAGGACCTGGATATCAGCTTTATTCAATTCTGGTTTACCGACGTTCTGGGATTCCTCAAGAGTTTTGCCATCACACCATCGGAACTGGAAGAAGGCCTTACGGAAGGTATGGGCTTTGACGGCTCTTCAATCGAGGGGTTTGCGAGGATTCAGGAGAGCGACATGATCGCCAAGCCTGATCCGACTACATTTCAGCTTGTCCCCTGGAGGGGCGATAACCGGCCGGTGGCCCGAATGTTCTGTGACATTTTGAATCCTGACGGAACACCCTATGAAGGGGATCCCAGATATGTATTCAAGCGGCTATTGAAAAAAGTGGCTGAACAGGGCTACACCTTTTATCTTGGACCCGAACTGGAATATTTCTATTTCAAGGATAATACGTGTACCGAGACAATAGATACTGGAGGGTATTTTGACTCTCGACCTCTGGACATGGCCGGCACACTGAGAAGAGAAACAATCTTTGCCCTGCAGGATATGGGTGTTCAGGTAGAATACAGCCATCACGAGGTTGCGCCCAGCCAGCATGAAATTGACCTTCGTTATGATGAAGGTCTGAAGATGGCAGACAAGACAATGACATACCGGTTGGTGGTAAAGGAGATTGCCACACGGCACGGTCTCTATGCTACGTTTATGCCGAAACCGATTTTTGGAGAGAATGGAAGCGGTATGCATGTTCATCAGTCGCTTTTTAAGGGCGACAGAAATGCCTTTTATGATGCTGATGACAAATACAATCTTTCTGAGATTGCCAGGCATTATATCGCAGGTGTCATGCGTCATGCGCCGGAGATCACGGCAGTGACAAACCAGTGGGTGAATTCGTACAAAAGACTGGTGCCGGGATATGAAGCGCCCGTGTACGTTTCGTGGGCAAGAAGAAACCGGTCCGCCATGGTTCGTGTGCCCATGTATAAGCCGGGAAAAGAAGCGGCTACACGGATGGAGTTTCGCTCTCCTGATCCCGCATGTAATCCTTATCTGGCTTTTGCCGTGATGCTGGGCGCAGGATTGGAAGGGATTGAAAAGAAATATGATCTGCCGGAGCCTGTCGAAGAGGATATCTTTGAGATGAACCCTGCAGAGAGAAAGGCCCACGGGATTACGGATCTTCCAGGGAACCTCTATGCGGCCATCATAGAAGCGGAGAAAAGCTCATTGGTAAGAAAAGTTCTGGGGGATCATATTTTTGATAAGTTTATTGAGAACAAGAAAATCGAATGGGACCATTACAGGACCCATGTAAGCCAGTTCGAGATTGATAGATATTTACCAAAGCTGTAATTCTAATTCGTTGAGTCGACAAATAATATACGCCTTTAGTTAGTTGGTATTGCTCAAAACTTTTCGAATCTTGAAGGGCATGGGACTCTTTTTTCAGGAATCGAAAAATTGGTTGCTGTATTGTACATGACCCTGCTACCTGAGGCGGGCGGGTAGCTTGCTGTGCTTCACGCCCAGGACACAGGATATGGCATAAACCTGGGCAGCCCTCCGCCCGCCTTGGTTTGCAGGATTGCCAAGTCCAGCGCTCTGGCCGAGTCGATTCTGAAAAAAGAGCCCCATACCCTTCGCTTTGAAAAGATCGGTCCGGATTTTTAGGCACCAGACTTAAGGATCCATACACGGGAATCGGATGAATTCATATCCCGTGTGAAAAGTTTTGAACAGTACCAATTAGTTAGATAGACATTTATAACCATTTAATAAGGAGACAAGAAGATCATGAAAGATGAAACCATGTCCGTTATTGGCCGGAGCCTCTTCGGTTTTCAGGCGGCATTGGAACAGGCCGGTTCGAGCTTTGAGGAATACTTGAACAAATATTACTACCGGAAATGGATAGGGGACGCCCTTTATGCTGCTATGGCTTTGAGGACAACCTTTGTTACGGCAATGCATCAGTTTTTGGCCGATGAGGGGCTGTTCAATATTGAAAGGATACAAATGAGCCAGGTGACGGATCCATTGGCTCACGATGTGGAACATGTCCCGAATATCCATTACAAAGGCCAGGTATATGTGATGACCCACAGCATGATCTATTCCAAGTTTCTGGCGTGCCATAACCCGAAGATCAAAGGAGTCTTTGTGGATTCTCCCAACATCAGGCTTGAGATTGAAAGCCCCGACAGGGTACAGAGGGGTAAATACCTGATTGATTTCAGCCAGATGGACCTTGAAATAAGACGAAATCGGGGGGTTGATCTGGAGACCTATCTGAAAGAGCCGGAAAAGGTGAAAGAGGTCTTGTCCGAGGATATGGAGAAAGGAATGGATCTCTTTGAACGATTGATCATTCATGCCATGACGCAACTGGTTGAAAAAAATGAGGATGATTTGAAAACCCTCGGCGTGGCGATTGAGGTCCCCAAACAGCCTTTTCCCCGTTTTGCGTGTGATCAGTTAAAGAGGAAATACGGATCCGGTTACGAGGTGAAGCTGGGGGAGGAAATCAAGGAGCCCTTTTTCTGGATTACGGGACTTTTGAGAGAAAATTATGACCTGGTGTATCCCTACCTGAGACCCGAAGGGAAGGTCACTCTTTCTGAAGTAACATCGGATATGATTTACAATTATGACATTTGCGCAAAGAGTATTGTCAGGGATACGGGTAAGCAGACTCCTGCGCTCGAAATCCTATCGGGCGCCGTCAGGGAATGGATTTATGAGGCGATAGTGGAAAGGCTTCTGGATAATGGAGTGATTCCTGCAAGGCCCGTTATTTTTGAAGGTAATATCAAAAATATTGATGAGCTGGGCGGTTACGGGCCTTTTCTCATGATGGCCGCCAGGAAAGATGACCAGGGCCAGCCCTCATTTCCTGAAACACTTGGCGGCGGTATTGGGGTGGAGAGAACCCTTTATGCCCTTTGCCGGGGACCCGAGCTGGATAAAATCGATGATATAACCTGCTTTGGGAAAAACCCCGACAGCCATCAGATCTATATGTTTTA
>CAZIXY010000067.1:9734-12764 GCA_964543315.1 uncultured Desulfobacteraceae bacterium
ATTGATTCATAAATGCATGATTCGGCCTGCTGGAGATATTGAGCTTTTTTCCAGGAGGCCGAGAAGTTTTAAGTTACTTAAGGCCCAAAAGAGAATCCCAGGATTATGACAAGTTTTGACAACATGATGTTTGGCCGCTTTCCGCAAGCACAGGGATTGTACGATCCCGGCAACGAACATGACGCCTGTGGTGTTGGGTTTGTCGCCAATATTGACGGCATAAAAAGCCACAGCGTTATTGAGAAGGGAATCAGGGTGCTGGAAAACCTGCTCCACCGCGGTGCCGTAGGCGGTGATTTCAAGACAGGGGATGGTGCGGGTATCCTTTTCCAGATTCCGGATGCCTTACTTAGGAGGTATTGTAAGCGTGCCGGCATAAATTTGACTGATCCGGGCACCTACGGTGTCGGCATGATCTTTATGCCCCAATCAACAGGCCTCAGAGAAGAGTGCTCACGACTTGTAGAAAAGACTGTTGCCACGGAAGGCCTGGGATTCCTCGGCTGGAGGAGTGTCCCAGTTGATGTTGGCGCTATTTCGGGCCAGGCCAAACAGCAGCAACCTGTCATCATGCAATGTTTTGTGGACGGAAAAGGGCTTTTTTCAGACGTACTTGAGAGGAAGCTCTATGTTATTCGCAGGCAGGTTGAGAATCAGGCAATGGAGATGGTCGACAATGGGGAATTATTTTATATTCCAAGTTTCTCATGCCGCACAATCGTTTACAAGGGCCTTTTTTCAGCACCGCAATTGCTGAGGTTTTACAAAGACCTGAGTGCTCGTGAACTGGTCAGCTCGGTTGCCGTTATCCATCAGAGGTACAGCACGAATACGTTTCCCTCCTGGGAGCTGGCGCAGCCTTTTCGCTATCTGGCACATAACGGGGAGATCAATACCCTGCGCGGGAATCTCAACCAGATCAGATCACGACAATCCGCACTGGACTCAGATCTTTTTGGAAATGATATTAAAAAGCTTTTACCGGTCATTGACGAGAGAGGCAGTGACTCAGCGTGCCTTGATAATGTCCTGGAACTCCTTGTCAGTGGCGGCCGCTCACTGACACATTCCATGCTTATGCTTGTGCCCGAGGCATGGGGTGTCAAGTACCCCATGGGTCCGGATCAACGAGGATTTTTCGAGTATCACGCCGGGTTGATGGAGCCGTGGGATGGACCTGCGGCTGTTGCCTTTTCGGATGGGAGTCGGGTGGGTGCCATGCTGGATCGTAATGGCCTGAGGCCCGCCCGTTATACCGTCACCAAAAGCGGGTTCATGGTATTTGCATCGGAAGTGGGTGTCCTCGACTTACCGGCTGATGAGATTGCAGAGAAAGGGGCTTTGAGGCCGGGCCAGGTCATTCTGGTCGACACCGTGAAAAAGCGTGTTCTCAAGAACGGAGAAATCAAGACATTTTTTGCCCGGCGAAAACCTTATCGCAGGTGGGTAGAGGAGAACAAGATCACCCTGCGCGGCTTTTACAGTGATGTAGCGTCCATAAGGCCGGATTTTGACAAACTCCTGTTTCACCAGAAGCTTTTCGGGTATACCCGCGAAGATCTTCAGATGTTGATCGAACCCATGGCCTCGAATGGACTGGAACCTGTCGGTTCCATGGGTACGGACACACCTTTGGCGGTTCTTTCAGAAAAGAATCAACTGCTTTACGGCTATTTCAAGCAGCTCTTCGCCCAGGTAACAAATCCGGCAATAGATCCGGTCCGGGAAGAACTGGTTATGTCACTCATGACTTTTATCGGCAATCCCGGCAACATCCTATCCGAGGTTCCCCAAAACAGCCGTCTTATCAAGCTTTTGCATCCGATTCTTTCTAATGAGGATTTGTCACGTTTAAAACACCTGGAGGCCGAGGGCTTTCGCACTATAACGTTACCTATGGCCTTTCCCGTTGGTGGAACGGGAAGGCATCTGGATGTGGCCATCGAACAGCTCTGTGAGCGGAGCACAAAGGCCTTGGCCAAAGGAAACTCCCTGATCATTTTGAGTGACCGGGATCTCCCTGAAGGGTCATTGCCTATGCCGGCCCTTCTCGGGGTATCGGCGGTCAACCATTATTTGGTTCGCAAAGGCCTACGGGCTGACTCAGGGCTTATCGTGGAAACCGGTGAAGCCAGAGAAGTTATGCACATGGCTTTGCTCTTAGGCTATGGAGCTACGGCTGTGAATCCGTATGTGGCATTCGATACAGTTGCTGCAATGGACTTGAAAGGAGAGTTGAGCAAGAACCTGATCGTCGGGGTGGCTATTGAGAACTATATCAAGGCACTGTGCAGGGGGTTGCTAAAAATCATGTCAAAGATGGGCATTTCTACCCTGCGGAGTTACAGGAGCGCGCAGGTTTTCGAGGCTATTGGTCTGAATAGTGATCTGGTCGACAAGTACTTTACAGGCACAGCTTCACGCATAGAGGGCATAGGACTCGATGAAATTGCCGCAGAGGCAAACGCGCGATACACAGAGGCTACCAACAAGGCTCCGGATGCACCAAAAATTCTCTCGAGCGGAGGAAACTACAGGCTCCGCATGGACGGGGAAAGGCACTTATGGACACCGGAGTCCATCACCACACTTCAGCAGGCGACCAGGAAGAATGACGACAACCTGTACAGAAAATATGCAGACTTGATCAACAATCAAGCAGAAAGGACGTCAACGCTTCGCGGTCTGTTTCGATTTGCGAAAACAAATCCCATTCCCATAGAGGAAGTCGAACCCGCATCTGAAATCATGAAGCGATTTGTGACGAGCGCCATGTCGTTCGGTTCCATCAGCCGGGAAGCCCACGAGACCATTGCCATTGCAATGAACCGCATAAAAGGCATGAGCAACTGTGGTGAGGGAGGCGAGGACCCGGCCCGTTACCAGCCTCTCCCGAACGGGGACAACCGTTCAAGTTCCGTGAAGCAGGTGGCAAGCGGGCGCTTCGGGGTGACAGCAGAGTACTTAGTTAATGCGAAAGAGATTCAGATCAAGATCGCACAGGGTGCCAAACCCGGCGAGGGTGGTCAG
>CAZIXY010000068.1:0-12748 GCA_964543315.1 uncultured Desulfobacteraceae bacterium
GGTGTATTTGAAGGCCGGACTACCGGCGCACCCATTACCCTTTTCATCCGAAACCGAGATGTGGACGGCAGGCCATATGAGATTCTGCGCCGGGTTTTCCGTCCGGGACACGCCGATTATACCTATTATAAAAAATACGGCCACTTTGATTTCAGGGGAGGGGGAAGATATTCCGCCAGAGAAACCGCAGCCAGGGTTGCTGCCGGGGTTGTGGCCGGTGAGATCCTCAGCCCTTTAGGGGTGAAGGTTGTGGCATATACGCTTGAGCTGGGCGGGGTCAGGGCCGAGAACATCGACATGGACTATGTTGAGAAAAGCCCTCTATGCTGTCCCGACCCGGTTGCAACTGAACGGATGGAAGAGGTGATTTCAAAGGCCGGAAAGGAGGGGGATACGCTAGGAGGGATTGCGGTGGTTCGGGTAACCGGTTGTCCCCCCGGTCTTGGTGAGCCGGTCTTTGATAAACTTGATGCGGAACTGGCAAAGGCGGTGATGTCGGTGGGGGCGGTGAAGGCCGTTGAGATAGGCACAGGCCTTGAGGCGGCAAGGCTGAGCGGTTCGGAAAATAATGACCCTATTACACCTGATGGATTCAGTTCAAATCAGGCCGGGGGAATCCTCGGCGGGATCTCCAATGGAGACGAAATAGTCCTGAGGGCTGGAGTGAAGCCGATTCCCTCCATCAGACGGGAACAGGATACGGTTGACAGGAAAGGGAACCCCGTCAAGCTGAAGCTCGAGGGGCGACATGATGTTGCTGCAATTCCGCGAATAATTCCTGTGTTAGAGGCCATGGTAAAAATCGTCCTGGCCGATCATTATTTAAGATCAAGGGCGATGACAGCGCTTAAGGGCTTCACCCCGATCTGATTAATTCCGGTGACTATGGAAAGGATGACATTCATAATAGATATGGCAAAGTGTCGACTTATAGTTAACTCATCCGAAACCTATTGGTATGGTTTCTTTTTTTGCTGCGGTAACAGCCCTCCCCCTCGCTGAAAAAAGCCGGGAAAAAAGCCGTGGGCGGGCTGATCGTCCACGGCTTTTTCTTTTGACAACCATCGGCGGGCAGGAGGCAAACTGCGATTCACCGACCCAAAAATCGAACGGCCTCGCAATAATGAGGCTCCGTCCGGTCGAAAACAAAATAATAGGAAAGGATTATTGTACTATGAATGCTCTGAGGCTGACGTCATTAAACAATGATAATAAAAAAAAGACAGTTATTACCGTGGGCAACGTGAAAATCGGAGAGGATTTTGTGGTGATTGCTGGTCCCTGTAGCGTTGAAAGTGAGGAGCAGACCATAAAAACCGCCCAGGAAGTAAAAGAGGCGGGGGCCAATATGCTCCGGGGCGGTGCATTTAAACCGCGAACTTCACCCTATGACTTTCAGGGGCTTGGACTAAAGGGGCTCAAAATACTTGAAAAAGCAAAGAAAGAGACCGGGCTTCCGGTGGTGACGGAGGTAACCGATCCCCGAGACGTGTCCTGGGTGTGCGAATATGCAGACATCCTGCAGATCGGTACCAGGAATATGCAGAACTTTTCTCTTTTGAAGGAGGTTGGAAAGGTTGACAAGCCAGCGCTTCTCAAAAGAGGTATGAATTCAACCCTCAAGGAATGGCTCAGTTGTGCGGAATATATACTTGCAGAGGGAAATCCAAACGTCATTCTCTGTGAGAGAGGAATAAGGACATTTGAAACTTATACTAGAAACACCTTGGATCTGAGTATCGTGCCGTCTGTTAAAGAGGTCTCCCACCTGCCCGTCATAGTCGATCCCTCTCATGGTACAGGAAGATTAAGCGTTATTGAACCCATGAGCCTTGCCGCCATGGCGTCAGGTGCCGACGGCATCCTGGTTGAAGTACACCACAATCCGTGTGAAGCGTTATGCGACAAGGATCAGGCCATGCCCCCGGCTATGTTTGCAGTCCTTATGAAAAAGCTCATGGTCTTGCGTTGCTGCATGGATGAAATTAAACGGATCAGTTGAAAAAAGGACTTTGGAGAAGGAATAGTGAAAATCATTGAGATTCATGGCAGTTCGGGTGAATCAACCATCGTCATAGGCGAGAGCCTGCGAGATCTCCAAAAACATCTTCCTGCGGAAAAGGTGGTGATTATCACTGATACCAATGTCAGGCGCTACCATTCTCAGGATTTTCCATCCTGCGAGGTGATCGAGATCGGTACGGGTGAAAAAATAAAGGATCTTGATACTGTGAAAGATATATATGGAAGGCTTTTAGACCTTGAGACTGATCGTTCATCCTTTATTGTCGGGATCGGCGGGGGTATTGTTTGCGATATTACCGGTTTTGTTGCATCAACCTATCTGCGCGGAGTTAGTTTCGGGTTTGTTTCCTCCACGCTGCTGTCGCAAGTTGATGCCAGTATCGGAGGAAAGAACGGCGTCAATTACCGCGGGTACAAAAATATGGTAGGGGTTTTTAATCAGCCGGAATTTGTTATCTGTGACATGAGACTCCTGAGGACCCTGCCGGAAAGGGAAATTTTATGCGGTCTCGCTGAAGTTGTAAAGCATGCCGTCATAGGAGATGCAGATCTGTTTTCGTATCTTGAGGAACATTATAAAGAAGGGCTCGCACTCAATACAGATGTCATAGAAAAGCTTGTGTATGATTCGATAGTCGTTAAGTCATCCATTGTAAACAGAGATGAAAAAGAAATAGGGGAGCGCAGGAAGCTCAATTTCGGTCACACATTCGGACATGCAATTGAAAAGATCACGGGCATTCCTCATGGAGAAGCTGTCAGTGCGGGCATGGTGATTGCTGCGGCTATCTCTGTAAAAAGAGGATATTTACAGGTAAAAGACGCTGAAAGGATCAAGGGTTTGCTCAAGAAACTGAATCTCACAACCAGGCCTCAACTAGAGATGGAAACTGTCGTTGATGCACTGAAAAGAGACAAGAAGAGGAAAGGAGATAACATAGATTTTGTGTTTCTTCACGGAATAGGGCATGCGGCTGTTGAACGAATATCCATTAAAGATCTGAGCATAATGGTAAAAATGATGTGAAATTGAGACCTTAAGATGATTTTTGCATTTCTATCTTAGGGGAAGTGAGGTGAAAATGAATCTGAAAGAAATTAGAAAAAAAATTGACCTCCTTGATTCCAAAATCCTGAAACTACTTAATGACAGGATGGAACAGGGGCTTATGGCCAAAAAATTTAAACCCCGGACCGAAGACACCGAAAGGGAGAAAGAGATTCTTAACAGGATCAGAACGAACTCGAGAGGGCTGATTCATGCCGAGTTTATTGAGAACATCTATATTGAGATCATCAAGGAAAGCAAGATCCTTCAGCGGAGAGACTACAAACTCATTGGATTTCAGGGGGAACACGGAGCATTTAGTGAAGTCGCATCCAAGGAGTGGGACGGCGAGCTCATACCTGTGTCCTGCAGCAAATTTGCAGATGTATTTGAAGGGGTTGAATCGGGACCCTATGATTATGGAATCGTTCCCGTGGAAAATACACTCGGTGGTGTTGTAGGTGAGGTAAACGAACTCCTTATCAATACAATGCTCCATGTGGTGGGGGCAATAGAGCTTCCCATACATCTGTGTTTTCTTGCACTGCCGGGGACCGACCACAGAGAAATCCGCACCGTATATTCTCATCCCCAGGCCTTGGCACAATGCCTTCGTTTCCTAGCAAGGAATAAACTGGAGCCTGTTGAATACAACGATACGGCAGGTGCGGCACGAATGCTGGCGGAAAAACAACTGAAAACATCTGCTGCCATTGCGAGTAAGCTTTCCGCCGAGCTTTATGGCCTTGAAACCATAAAAGAGGACATTGAGGACCTTGAAAGAAACATGACAAGGTTCCTTGTACTCTCAAAGAAAGAAAACAGGGAATGGGGAAACAAGTGTTCCATAATCTTCTCTACGGAGCACAAGGCGGGGACCCTTTTCAGTGTACTCGAGGTGTTTGCAAGAGAGAACATTAACCTGACCAGGATAGAGTCGATTCCCAATGAGCCTGGAAACTATGCGTTCTTTCTTGATTTCATCGGGTCAAACAAGAATGACAAGGTTTTAAAGGCTCTGGAAAAAGTAAAAAAGATTACAAGCAACTTCAAACTGATAGGCTGTTATAAAGAGAGGAAAGTCGTATGAAAATATTTGTTCTGGGTGCAGGGCATATGGGGGCGTGGCTTGTTGAAGAGTTGTGTCTCGACCATGAAGTGGCGGTTTACGATCCGGACAAGAGGAAACTCAAATACTTTTTTAACGTAAGAAGGCTCCTCGAACTACGAGAGGCTGAGGAGTTCAATCCTGAGTTAATGATTAATGCGGCAAGTCTCCCTGATGTCCGAAAGGCATTTTATGATGTTCTTCCCTACCTTGCAAAAGACTGTATTCTTTCAGACATTGCATCGGTAAAAACCGGTTTGCATGAATACTACAAAGACATAGGGAAAAGGTTTGTATCCACCCACCCCATGTTCGGTCCTACTTTCTCCAATATCAGAGATCTCAGCAATGAGAATGCTATCATTATCAAGGAGTCCGATGAGGAAGGAAAGGAGTTCTTCAAGAATCTGTACAAAAACCTTAAACTCAGCATCTACGAGTATACATTTGAAGAACATGATGAAACCATCGCCTATTCCTTATCGATTCCCTTTGTTTCATCAATGGTATTTGCCGCCTGTATGAAAAAACAGGAGGCGCCGGGGACTACATTCGGGAGGCACCTGGATATTGTTAGAGGCCTTCTTTCGGAAGACGATCACCTGCTTACTGAAATTATTTTCAACCCTTATACTGTCAGACAAATTGAGAATATCAATTCCCGGTTGGCCTATCTCACCCATATAATAGGGGGCAAAGATTATGAAGAAATGCAAAAATTTCTCAACAAACTAAGAAACAATATCAACATACAGTAATTCCCGGTGTTATTAACGGCTATGTTCTGCATCCCCATTCTATCTCAAAATACGGAAGAGGCCTTGCAAAAAATTGCCCGGGCGGAGCAACTTGCGGGCATCCTGGAGATCCGCCTTGACATGATGGAGTCGTTTGAACTGGAAAAGATAGTCGCTGCCGCATCCAGGCCACTGCTTTTCACCTACCGCTCCAGGAAGGAAGGCGGGAGAGGCTTAGCAGATTATGGGACAAGGGTCCGCTATTTGCTGAGGGCGGCTGATGTCGGAGCAGATTTTTTGGATGTGGAATTCAGCATGCCTTTGGAGTTCCGTAAGAATCTTTTCCAGCGCCGAAATACATGCCAACTGATAGTATCTACCCACATACTAAATGGCACTCCCCCTCAAAAAAAGCTGGAGCGAACTCTCAGAAAGATGGCCGCCACAGGGGCGGATATTGTTAAGATTGTAACACTGGCCAGAGCGCCCGAAGACAACCTTCGGGTATTGGATTTGATTTCTTCGGCCCAAAATCTCGGCATCAAAATCATCGCCTTCTGTATGGGGCCTATGGGCCGGATCAGTAGAATTGCCAGTTCCCTCATGGGCGGTTATTTGACCTTCGCCTCCCTTGAAATAGGGGAAGAATCCGCCTCGGGACAGATCCCCATCATGGAAATGAAAAAAATACTGGATATGATTTCATCATGACCATTGATCAGGATACATCTCTATATGGTGTTATAGGTAAACCCATAGGGCATTCGCTTAGCCCGGCTATGCACAGTGCCGCCTTTTCGGAAGCAGGTCTGAACGCAGTCTATCTTGCCTTTGAAACGCAGGATATCGAGGGCTGTCTCAGAGGCATAAGGGCCCTTGGCATAAAAGGAGTAAGCGTTACCATTCCCTTCAAATCAATGGTGGTCCCGTATCTTGATGAAGTGAATTTGCTGGCCAAAAGGATTGGTGCGGTTAACACGATAATAAATGATGATGGCCGATTGGTTGGATATAATACTGACACCCTTGGGGCCTACAAGGCCCTTAACGAAAAGGTCGTTCTTCCCGGCAAGAGCTGTCTTTTGTTAGGGGCTGGAGGAGCGGCTCGATCCATTGGCTTCATATTAAAAGAAAAAGGCGTGGACATATCACTGGTCAACCGCTCTGACGAAAGAGGCAATGAGCTTGCCCGTGTTCTTGAATGTCCATATATCCCTATTGATAGAATTGGAACACACAGGGCAGATCTTCTGATCCAGACAACACCGGTTGGAATGTCCCCCAACATTGACGAGTGCCTTGTCCCGGAAAATGTTCTCAAGGCGGGCATGGTGGTAATGGATATTATCTATAACCCTATTGAGACACGGCTCCTGAAAATGGCAAAAGCCCACGGATGCGTAACGATTAACGGACTCAATATGTTGGTCTATCAGGGATGTGAACAGTTCCGCTTATGGACGGGAATCAACCCCCCGGTAGGGACAATGAGGCATGCGGCCGAGACTGCCTTACGGAAACAGAATGAAAGCAATTAGACCGAAATCCCGGCTAAATACGACCGTTAGAATCCCGGGTTCAAAAAGCATCACCCATAGGGCGATCATTGCCGCAGGTCTGGCAAACGGAGAGAGTCTGCTAAAAGATTTCCTGGAATGCGAAGACACCCTCTATACCGCCAGTGCCTTGCAGGAACTTGGGGCGAACTTATCCTATGTGGAAAAGAGTGTTAGAGTTATAGGCACAGGGGGAAAATTTTGCCCTGCCTTGAATAGAAAAAGGCTTTATTTGGGAAACTCGGGGACCTCCTTTCGGCTGCTTCTATCAGTCCTTGCCCTTGGCCGTGGAGAGTTCCTCCTGACCGGGACAAAGAGGATGTTGAAAAGACCCATAGGTCCTTTGGTTAAGGCACTGAAACAGCTTGGAGTGGATGTTTCATGTGTGGAAAACAATGACTGTCCTCCCGTATTTATCAAGGCACACGGCATCCGCGGAGGAACAGTTACCATACCCGGGGATAAGAGCAGCCAGTTTGTCTCTTCGCTCCTTTTATCCGCTCCGTATGCTGAAAATGATATTGAAATCAGACTGTCAGGAGAACTGGTCTCAAGACCGTATGTGGATGTCAGTATTGATGTAATGAAACTGTTCGGAGTTAAGGTTTATCGTGAGGGTTACAGGTATTTCAGGATTTCCTCCGGGCAGGCATATCAACCCGGAGAATTAACCATCCAGGGAGATGTTTCTTCTGCATCCTATTTCTGGGCCGCAGCCGCCGTGACAGGAGGAACTGTTGCCACAGAGAATATCCATCCATATGCCACTCGGCAGGGCGATATCAGGTTCCTCGAAACCCTGGAAAGGCTGGGATGCTTCATCGAAAAGAAATCAGATCTGGTGGTCATTCACGGCAGGACCCTTTCAGGCATTGATGTGGAGATGAGCAACATGCCTGATATGGTGCCCACTTTAGCGGCAATCGCCCTTTTTGCCAGGGGCAAGACCACGATTCGAAATGTTTCCCACCTGCGTTATAAGGAAAGTGATCGCCTCCGTGCCTTAGCTCTTGAATTGAATCGGTTGGGCGGCAGGGTTGAGGAGACTGCTGATGGGCTTATTATCCATGGGAGTAGACCTCTTTCAGGAACTCTTGTTGATCCGCATGACGATCATCGCCTGGCAATGAGCTTAGCCGTAGTCGGATTGAGAGTGCCGGGAATAAGGATCAGGGAAGAAGGTTGTGTTAATAAATCCTTCAGCAGGTTCTGGGAGTTATGGGACAAATTTTAATGCCTGACGGGAGTCGTCTTGCTCCGATTATAGTCTTTAACTCAGACAAAACCAAAAATCCGTTATCCGCAATGCCAATTTCTCATGGACATCCATAACAGTTCATGTTATCTGAATTACTTTAATTTTGCCGAATGCAAATCAGAAAGTGGGCCTCCTTACCCGCCAGGCCTGGGAAACGAGGTTCACCATATTATTTTCCGGAGGAAATGCCGAATGTTACTGGGTGTAATGAGAAAGCACGCCAAGTCCTGGCTTATCAAGTTTCTAATAGGTATTATCGCCATCGTATTTATCTTTTATTTCGGGTATTCGTTTACCGCCAGGAGGGGACTGAAAATTGCCTATGTGAACGGTGATCTGATAAGCGGCCCGGAGTATGAAAAGACTTATCGGGACCTTCTGGAAGCACTCCAAAAGCAGTATAAAGACATGTGGAATGACAATCTTATTAAGATGTTCGATCTTAAAAACAGGGCGCTGGAGGGTCTTATCAGTCAAAAGCTCATAAGCCAGGAGGCCAGGAGATTGGGTCTGGGTGTGACAGAGGAAGAAGTCCAGAATGCTATAATGAATTATCCCGCCTTCCAGGTAAATGGCCAATTTGTCATAGGCCGTTATAGGTCGCTTTTGAATTACAACCGTATGAAACCCGAGGATTTCGAGGCGAGCATATCCCAGGATTTGCTTGAAGAAAAACTGAAGCAATTCCTGTTCGCCTTTATGGAGGCAACGGACCAGGAGGTATTGGAACACTATACTTTTGCAAATGAGAAGATAAAAATCAGCTTTGTGCAATTCAAACCGGATGATTTCAAAAAGTCGGTCAAAGCGGATCAGGCCGCCATGGAAGCGTATTTTAAGGATCATAGGGAAAACTATCGGGCGCCTGAAAAAATTAAGATCGCATATGTTGTCATTGAGCCGGAAACCTTTAGGGATCAGGTGAAAACCACGGATCTGGAGATCAATGATTATTATGAATATCACATAGATAAGTTCTCTCAGCCGGACCAGTTGAAGGCAAGGCATATTCTCTTTAAACTAGACCCATCTGCCACCAAGGAAGAAGAAAAAAGTGTCAGAGAAAGGGCCGAAAAGGTGTTGGAGGAGGCACGCCAGAATAAGGATTTCGCAGCCCTTGCTGAAAAATATTCTGAAGGCCCCACAAAATCAAAGGGAGGGGACCTGGGATATTTCTCCAGAGGTAAAATGTTAAAGGAATTTGAAGATGCAGCCTTTAAGCTGAAAAAGGGAGAAATAAGCGATCTCGTGCGGACCAGCTTCGGGTTCCATATCATTAAAGTGGATGACATCAAAAAAGCTGCGACCCAAACAGTGGACGAGGTAAGAGATGAAATAGTAGAGGACCTTATAAAGAGTAACAGTGCGGAGCTTGCCCACGAAAAGGGTCTTACCCTCATCGATCAGATGCCTTACGACGCAGACCTTGCCGAGTATGCATCCGGACATGGGTATAAGACGAAATACACCGGGTTTTTCTCCCAGGACCAGTCAATACCGGACATTGGTGGCGACGAAAAACTTCGGCAATCTCTTTTTTCTCTGGATAAAAGGAATATTAGCGAGGTGATCGAATTAGACGGAAAGTTTTATATTTTCCAAGTAATGGACAAAAAGGCATCTTACCTGCCTGAAATGACTGAGGTTGCCTTTAAAGTAAAAGAGGATGCTGTTGCCGATCTTGCGGCCAAGGAAGCAAAAACGGCTGCCGAAGCCTATCTGGCGGACTTGCAGGCGGGAAAAAGCTGGGAAGAATGTGCCGAAAGCAGAAATATGGAGCCCGAAGAGACCGAGTTTTTTTCACGCAGGGAACCAATTCCGGAAATCGGTTACGAGCCTGGTCTGATAGAGACGGCCTTCGGCCTTAATGATCAGAAGAAAGTCCCGGATACCGTATTTAAAAACGCCAAAGGGGCTTATGTGATCAGATGGAAGGCGAGAAAAGGAATCGATCAGGTAAAATACCAAGAAGAAAAAGAAAAATACCGTTTTTCCATAATGCAGGCAAAGCAACGGCTTGCCTTTGAAAAATGGCTTAAGGACCTAAGAAAGAATGCGGAGGTTGAAATTGTCACGCCGCTGACCTGACAGTCGGAGATCTTTAGATTCAATGTCATCATTGATTTGCAGCAAATGATGCCTTGACATCACTAGAATTTGTGCTATGATGCTTTTATGAGAACAACACTTACCATAGATGACAACCTTTTGCGGGAACTGCGAAAAAAAGCCAATGATGATGATTCGTCTTTAAAAGAGGTCGTGAACAAAGCCATTAGCACAGGATTAAGGGAGATGGACAGGCCGAAGCCATCAAAACCCTATAAATGTAAAACATTTTCTCTTGGTTACCCACCACATGCTGATCTTGACCGTGCTCTTGATCTTGCCGAGCACCTGGAGTCTGAAGAAATAACAAGGAAGCTTTCCCTACGGAAATGAAGATTGTCGACATTAATTTACTTATCTACGCCATCAATAGAGACACCCCTCATCATCCAAAGGCAAAAAAGTGGCTCGAATTATCATTGTCAAACGCTGAGCCCTTTTGCTTTACCTGGATCGTCCTTTTAGGTTTTCTAAGGATTATCACAAATGGCAGGATCATGCCGACTCCTCTCTCCTCGGAAGTTGCTTTAGAAATCATTGACGAATGGATCCGACAACCACCGTCAAGGATCGTTGTTCCAACTGAAAAGCATTGGTCTATTCTAAAGGAACTCCTTATGCCCCTCGGAACGGCCGCAAATTTGACCTCCGATGCACATCTTGCGGCCATGGCTATCGAACATGGGGCGCGGCTGTATTCAACAGATAACGATTTCGATCGCTTTGCCTCCTTACGATGGACAAATCCCATTGCATAAAAGCAAGGCAATCCTTGAAAAATGGCAGCAAATATAAGATGCCCCTTTCACACTGACGACTTGACATCGCTGAGCCTGGAATCTGAAAACTATCTTTATGTTGACCCGTAATATGACATTACTTAAAACCCTTCAATGAATTTTTAAACGCACCCCTCCCCGGGATTATACCTGGGCCTTGATCTGGGCTCACAACTTTAAAGGAAGGAATATGCCGATGGACATACAGAGCACAATCGATCCGGCCGAAAAGAAACAGATGTATGCCAGTATGGTTCTCATTCGAAAGTTTGAGGAAAAACTTGTGGAGATCTCACAAATCCAAGGTAGGGTTCCCGGAATGCAAATCCTGGCGAACGGGCAGGAGGCTGTTGCGGTGGGTGTCGTCCAGGCCTTGACAGAAGACGACGTGATCGTCGGCAATCATCGCAGTCACGGCCATCTTCTGGCCAGGGGAGCCGATCCGGGGCAACTCATGGCCGAAATCATGGGCAAGAAGACCGGCACGGCCAAGGGAAAATCAGGCACGCTGCACATGGCCTTTCCCGAGGTCAACGCCTTCATGACCAGCACGGTTGTGGGGGCCGGCCCGCCTATGGCTGTGGGTGCAGCCTTTGCCCAGCAATACCGGAGCGATCCAGGCATGACCGTTGTTTTCTACGGAGACGGTGCCGCCGCCGAAGGGAGCGTTCATGAGGCCATGAACCTGGCCGCCCTGTGGAAGATCCCTGTTCTGTTCGTCTGTGAAAATAACTGCTGGGCGGGTGCTCAAAGCCTGCAACAGCATTGTTCTATAGGCGATATCGCGGAGAGGGGTAAGGCCTACGGCATGCCCGGAGAGTTTGTGGACGGAAACGACGTGGAGGATGTCTATCATTACGCCCATACCCTTGCCTCCCGGTGCAGAAATGGAGAAGGCCCGGCCCTTATCGAGGCCAGGACCTACCGAATGAGAGGACACGGAGAATACGATCAGCAGCATTATGTCAACAGGGAAGAATTGCACAAATGGGCCGAATTGTGTCCCATAAAGCGATATAGGGAAAGACTCATCAGGCACGGCACGGCAAGACCAAAGGACCTTGACGAAATGGAAAAAAAGGCGGAAATCCTGGTCCGGGACGCCCTTGCTTACGCCGACGAGAGCCCCTACCCGTCTCCCGAGGAAGCCCTGGAGGATGTTTGGGCGGATTTATAGACCAGGCATATCCCCTGGGCTTATGATTTAACATGCGAAAAGGAGGTCAAACATGACGGAGATCTCGTTCGGACAGGCCTTGAACCAGGCCCTGGATATTGCCCTTGGCGCTGATGAATCGGTATTTGTGGCCGGTGAAGGGGTCGGGGTTTCCATTCATCTGGATCCCAATATGCCCTCGCACGGACTTTTGGATAAATACGGCCCCAGGCGTGTGAAAGACACGCCGGTCAGCGAAGCTGCCATCGCGGGACTGGCCGTGGGCGCTTCCTGTCTGGGTCTTCGGCCGGTGGTGGAAATCATGTTTTTCCCTTTTTTTACCCTGGCAAGCGATATGCTCGTCAATCATGCGGCCAAGCTCAGGTACTTGAGCGGCGGAAAATCGAGCTTTCCGCTGACCGTGAGGATTCGGGGCGGTGTCAACTTCGCAGCGGGCTGCCAGCACTCCCACAATCTGGAGGCCTGGATTGCACACAGTCCCGGATTAAAAATGGTCTTTCCGTCCACGCCGGAAGATGCAAAAGGTCTGCTTTTGAGTGCGGTCTTTGACCCCGACCCGGTTATCATGATCGAGGAGATGGGCCTTTACTGGATGCGAGGTGAAGTTCCCGAGGGCGATTATCGTGTGCCTCTGGGTCGTGCCCGCGTTGCCGTGCCGGGAACCGACTGCACTGTGGTGACTTACGGAGCAGCCCTCTATACAGCCATGCAGGCGGCCCATATTCTGTCCGGTGAAAATGTGTCCGTTGAAATAATCGACCTTCGAACCCTGATCCCCCTGGACAGGGAAACGCTTCTCGGATCAATAAATAAAACCGGAAGGCTCGTGGTACTCCACGATGCCACCAAAACCGCAGGCTTTGGTGCGGAAATCGCGGCCCTGGCGGCGGAAGAGGCCTTTCCCGCGCTCAAAGGCCCTGTAAGGCGTGTGGCCGCGCCTGACATCCCCGT